>NZ_CACWVY010000057.1 GCF_902764455.1 uncultured Methanobrevibacter sp. | reverse complement strand
AATCTCTTTTGGGTAGTGAATTACCTTATTTCCTTCCATATCTGGATTGGTCCAGATGCCCAAAAGATTAAAATCATCATTAACTCTAACAGGTATGAAGTATCTAAGTCCTTTATCATCCAAATCTATTAATTCCAATTTTACATTATCTTTAACAAATATTCCAAGACCATAATATTGGTTTTCACCAACCCAAAAATAATTGGAAGCAAATTCACCATATTCTTTTAAATTAACTATTACAGGATTTTCACATTCCTGAATTACATAAATATCTGCATCCTCTTCAAGAATAGTTGGAAATTTTTCACTAAACTTACCATTAACATTCCAGGATATAATTTTCATAAAAACAACTCCTTTAATATATCTTATTAATAAGTTATGTTAGTGGATTAATTTAAAATTAATGTAGTTATGTTTTGATTAATGTGATTGTTATCCAAATCATAAAAACACATGCAAAATCAGCAAAGTTTGAAAGAGCCGATTTATATCCATCCCTTAAGTATTTAAACATTGAATGATAGATATATGTTTTTACTGATTTTATAGGTGTGTTTCAGAGCGGTCAAATGAGATGGGCTCAAGACCTATTGCTTAGTGCTTCGTGGGTTCGAGTCCCACCACACCTACTTAACTGACATGAAGAGACGCTTCTTTTGAAAATCAATAGTTTTAATCCCCGTATAATGCATTAACTTTTTACAGAATGTATTAATGATTATAATTAACATACAGAATTATCCAATCGAATATTTAATTTAAAATCTGGTTTCATGAGGTTTTAATAAATTCTGAATACAAAAATTGAAATTTCTAAAGTAATTCTTCTAGATTAAACTACACTTTAATAGCAAAGGAAATCAAAAATCCGGCGCTTGGAAAAAATCAGATTGCAGAAATATGAAACCTAATTGATTTAATTAAAGACAATTACGTTATCTTAATAACTGCAAGCCTTTAGAGACGTTCACATAAAATATTAAGAGATATAAAAAGAGAGGAGGTCCTGCCGAATCATGGGAAAAATCCAGAGCAATATCTGATTATAGAATCCAATCCTTGAACACGCAGGATGTATGAAAAGTCAGGTATTGATACAAGAGAAAAGCGATTTTATATAAAAAATGAATATGGAAATGATTTTTTATCATTTCTAAACTTTATAAAAACACAATAAATATTTCTGTTAATGCTGGAAAGATTTTCAATCCACATAATCATTCCTGTTAATTTTTTTATATGCATTTTCATCGTCCAGTAAGTGATTTAAATAATCTGAAGCATCATCATATGTAATGAATAACTTTTCAAATTCAAATTCATCCCATATTTCATTAAAGCGTTTTAAAATATAATCCCTCGGTAACTCATCAGCTATTGCAGTGAGATTTTTGTTTAAGGAATAGGTAATCGGTTCATATTCCCCAAAATATCTCTCAGATAAATAAATCGGATTGATACTTAATATAAACTGTTTTAAAATCTCGTCACATCCTTTTTTAAAGTCTTTTGTGTGGACGTTATTGTAATAAGCTTTTGACTCCAAAGAATATATTATGCCCGGATGGTCATTTCTTTTGATGGCTAAATCATAATGCAGGTCAATAAATTCCACCAGATTTTCACCATCGCTTTTATCGCAGTTACTGATGCATATATCATAGTACTCCTGATAATAGAAAAGATCTCCGCAGCAGTCAGTAAACAAATCCGCCCTGTTTTTATTGTCGCTCCAGTAAAGCTTTGCTTTTTCAGTTACTCTTAATTCATGGGGAGCGATTTTTTCAGGTATTTCACGTTTAATCAGTTCCTTTTGATCTTGAGGTTTTTCAGGAACCTTCAGGCCATTGCTTTTAAGTATTTTTTTAAGCTTTTTAGGATTATACGAGTCAAGGATTTCATCAACAATATCCATATTTAAATCATCTTCAATATAGCCTTCACTTATAAGCTTATTTTTAATGTTAGGGATGGAAATGTTATAAAATACTTTTAAATCATTTAAAGCCTCCTGGACAGTCATGAATTCCTCAAAAATCAAATAAAAGAATTCTTTAATAAGTAATGTTTCATGTTTAAAGTAATCCTCGGGAATTTCATCCAAATCATAGACCAATGAGCGTAAGCTCATACAATAATTTTCATAATCGCTTTTTAATGCCAAATACACCGCCTCCTATTATAAGTTAAACAGATAATCACTTAAATCATGCTGAATTTCATGACGTGTAATCTCAGCAATATCGTTAATGTATACCAGCAGTATCTCTCTTGAAATTCTGAATGAGTGGCTGCCGTAATTGAGTATCAGACCGTCCAAATCAAGTTCGAGAACGTATTTTGCCATAAGTTCCAACGTAGTTGGAAAAGCATATAACCTGCGTTGATTATTTTCATAATATTTTTTTAACGGGAATCATATGTTCCGGAGAGCTGAAAATCAAACAGTACTCGCCATTGAATTCATTGACTGTTAAAAACCCGTCAGAAGAGATATCCTCATATATTAGAATTTTGGATGTGAAATCATCTGCTGAAGATACAAGAGTGAATAAATCCCTTTTTGACAATTTATGAATCAGATGCTCGAATGAAAAATCAGAACCGGTCAGATATTCATCAATATCCGCATTTTCATTTTCAAAAATATTCATCAGTTCATCGTCACTGAATTCTGATTTTTTATTGTAATATCTTGTAAATGACGTCATCATATCAAGGGCATCACGTATAACGTCTTGGGATATGAAAAAATTATCAATATGAGGGTTTACAATTATGCCTTCAAAATTTTCATTTTCCAGATATTGCACAACATCACTGAACTGCCATGCCACAGGTTCAATATTTGCCCCTTCAAATTCCAGATTATACTCATTCATGCTTGTAAATGCAGGTATTGCAACACCGCTTTCACCTTCATCTCCAAGAAGAAGTAACCCCGCTCCACATGCAGGACATATGAATGTTGAAAATCTCACTTCCCTTTTTAAATCAGTTATTAATTATTCATCAATATATTCGTCCGGAAAATCGAATATATCTTCAATTATTTTTTGCAAATGATTATTTCTGACATCATGAATGTTCATTTTATCACGCCCCGGAGAGTTTAAAGCTGACAGTTATAATATAATCTGTTTTTAATCGTTGAATACTTGTCCGCAAATCATGAAAAGTTAAAATTATATATGAAGAAATGCTTTGTTATTTTTATAATACGTGCAATAAAGTTAATCACCGTTGAATATTATTGACAAGCAGGCACCTTCATGTTTTTGAATATCATTTTTATTTTTCTGGGAATCATTGTTTTATAAAATCATTCAATTAAATCATATACCTGGATTTTATGCTTTATTGGTATTGTATTGCTTTATCCAGGTATTCGGATAAGTTCATTATATAATTTACTAATTTTTTAGATATGTGTGTCAGCGGTCAAATGAGATAGGTTAAAAATTAATTCTATTTAAACCCGAGAAAAATTAAAGAAGTAAAATAGCTTAAATTTGAAATCAAAGCATTTTAGTAAAAATTTTATGCAATGAACAAATTCAAGTGTAAAATAAAAAGAACAATAACATGCCAATGTAAGATATAAAAAACAAAATAAATTATTTGAGAAAAACAAATAACATCGATTTTCACTTAAATTTTGACATGATTTCTACAAGGTTAAATCATTTATATTTATACCAAGCTTTTGCTTTATAAGGAGTGTATCCATTAATTAACTTAAAACTAATTCCATTATATTTACATTTTGAAGAAATTTTAGTAATTATTTTACCTTTACTATTTTTAAACCAAATTTTTACTTTTAAAAGTTTAGCGTGTTTTGGCGGGTCTATTCCATGATAATGAATATGAACATAAACTCCTTTTTTATACTGTTCATCTTTTTTTGCATATATTACAGACAATATGTCTCCATATTTATTGAGTTTTATAGTAGGATAAAAATGTGAAGGAGTAACTTTTGAGGTTACTGTTTTTGTCGGATATTTTAATACTACTTTGGATTTTGCAGTTACGGTATTATAATTTCGACAGGTGTACTTTGCTGAGAAAGTATATGTTCCGGGATTTGTCAGTTTAACTTTTTTAGAAGCTATTCCGTCAATATTGGGATAAGCTGTATATGTTTTTCCGTTGATTGTGAATACAACCTTGCCTTGATCTATCTCTCCACCGTATTTATCAGTTATTTTTGCTTTGAGTGTTACATAGTTGGTGTTTTCAGCATTTATTTTATAAGTTGTGATTTTTGCTGCCGCTTTTGTTATTTTCACATCAATAAATTTGTATAAGATTTTCCCCTGATAATTTGTAGAGATATATGCGGTATACTCTCCTGCTTCAAGCAGTGGAGGATGGGATGTAATGCCTGTAAAACCTGTATTATCCACACAGTCTGCATCATATCGAAGATCTCCGTAGAACTCTTCAGATATCTCCTGATTTTTAATTAAATTACCATTTGGTCCCTTTAGACTAACTTTCAATGGTTCAAAAGATTTATATTCAGTAACATAATCTTCCACTACCAGTTCAGCTGCAGTATCACTATTGGCAGTGCCCGAAACAAAATCTGTTGTGTTATCCCCTGCAGATACAGCACCAATCACTAAAAACAGCATGCAAATTCCAAATAATACTTTTGTTAGTGTTTTCATTGTTATCCCTGTTAAATAATTAATGTTTGAGTTAATACTCATCAATATTGTTATATCTGTTGCCAATAATTTAAATTATTATCGAAATAGCTCAGATACAAAAAAATTTCACTAATGGAATTAACTTATTAGACTAAATTGCTTTCTTGAGATTATAACTTGTTTTCAAGATTACATGAAATTCAAAAGCGAATCAAAAAATGAAAATAACATTAACGACTGCCATTTTCAGATAGAAAAGTACCTTTATAAACCATGTGATATATATGTAGGACTTAAATCAGGTATGATTTTCAACATCCGGACCGTTAATGTAAAAGTCATCACATAAAAATAGAAAATTAACATTAACGTTAATGATTCAATAGCTGAAGAATACAGGTTACTAAAAAGAATACTTTGCATAATTCAGCATTTCAACAAAAGCAATTGAATATAAATAATATGTGTGTAAGATATATTAATACAGATTAAAAAGGAGGTTTAAATTATGAAGTTAAAAATGATGGGAATTTTGTCTCTCATGTTATTAGTCGCACTGACATTGAGTGCAACAAGTGCGGCTGAGAACAACACCACAGATGAGATAATCAGTATGGAAAATGACCCCGACAGTGAATCAGTTAGTTTAGAGCAGGCAAGTGATGATTCAAATGAAAGTAAAGAGCCTGACGTTTTAGCTAAAAGCAGTGAAGATGTTTTGTCAAGTACAGTCACTGCACCAATATTGTCTTCAAGTTTAAAGGCACCGGAAAAACTTACAGCAACAAAATCAACACCTGCCAAAGTCAAAACAACTAAAAAAAGCATATATAATGTATTCAAAGGCAAATCCAAATACAAATGGAAAATCAAAAAGACAACCTGGAATAAAATGAAAAAACAGGCCATTAAAGAATACAAATTTTTTAAAAAACATGGCAGTTCCCATCCAGGATATTCAAAAAGCGTGAAAGTTACGCTAATAAAAGGAGGTCATAAATATAGAGGAGTGGCATTTGCAGTTAAAAATTACCGTGGAATCAGATGCGAAGTAAGAGGACTGCCAAACGGAGTGAGGGCATCAACATGGGGCGATTATTAGTCACTGAAAAAGCCTTATATGCACGAAGTTAAATAACATCTTTATTAACAGCCATTACCATTTAATTCAAATTCAATCTGAGAAAAAAAGAGGTATTGATTTAATTAACACTTACATAAAAAAAATAATGGGAAATATGCTTAAAACAGCATATTACCTTGTTTTAGCTTTACTTAATTTGTTTATTTCACTGCTGATTTTTTGTCCGCCTATTCTAGGAGTACAGAAGCTGTCAGGGAACTGATATCTAGTGAATAAAAACAAAGAATATTTGTTTGGAGGTGCAGTTTGAAGTCCCTGTTTTCCTCCAAATGAAATGCATATTATTCCTCTTGCTTTGACACTTTTGTACACATAATTATTGCCATTGTAATAATGTCTATATGTTTGTTTTATGAATTTATTTGTATTAATTTCATAAAAAACTGGTTTATTTGTATTTTTAGCAGCTACAAGTTTTTTATATTTGGATAACGGCACTACAATCTTATATTCTTTTACATTAAAAGTTCTTGCTTTTTTTGAAGTGCTGTAAACATATAATTTAGCTTTGCCGACACCCTTATCTAAATAATTTCCAGATTTAAATATAGCAGAATAAGTGTATGTTCCGGCTTTTTTTATTTTAACTGTTTTAGTGGCGACCCCATTTTTAGTTTTAACAGTGTATGATTTACCATTGACTTTAAAAGTAACAGTTCCATCTTCACGATAACCGTAGCTGTCTTTAACTGTTGCCTTCATAGTTAAAGTATCTGAAGTAGTCCCATAATAAGCTTTACAGAAAACATCCCCTGCAAAATAAGCTTTCTCAACAACTACGCTATTAACTAATGGATCTGCAGTATAGTAAGAATCTTCTAAGCATATTGTTATTTCATGATTGCCTACAGGAAGTTTGTCTTCAACCCAATAATAGCCATTTTCTTCATCCCACCAGACCTCATATTCATTTCCTTTTTCATCATACATGCACACATATGCATCATCAATATAATCGGCACCATCTTTAACTTTGCAGGATATAAACTGTTCCTCATAATCCAGTACCTTTTTATCACCTGAATAACCATTATAGTCTGTAATATCGATTATGACTACCTTTTCATCCCCATAAACATCATCCGAAGTAGTTTCGATTCCTAAAACAATATCTTCAGTGTTATAATTTGAATTAACCTCTGCATTAAGTTCCACACTAGCTGTTGTATTTTCATTTGCAGCTGTTATCCCAACACCTACAAATAAAACAAGCAAAAGTGCACCCAATACAATTAAACTTTTAAATTTCATGATAAAGTATATCTAAATTGATATTAAAATATTTTAATATTTTTATTCAACCACGTGTAGTTTCAATATTACTGCTGCTGCTTGAACTGCTACTACTGCTGCCACTACTTTTACTACTGCTTGAAGAACTGCTGTCAGCAGTTGTTTCTACACTAGAATCATCCGAATATTGGTATTGGTCCTGATACGAATCACTGTATCCGTTCCAATAGCCGTCTTCACGTGCCCTATTCATATCTTCCTGAGTAAACTTTTTGTTATCATCGTTGTCGTTTTTAACAACGGCATTATTGCTGCTGCCTGTGCTGACAGTTTTTTCAGTTGAGTTTGCAGTGTTATTATCTGAAAAATGAACAGTGGCGTTTGCAATCGGAGTGTCGCTTCTTACATCATCATAGAAACTGACGACCGCATAGGCAGGATTACCATCACAAACAGCACCCATACCATTACCGACACTAATGTTAGAACCCGCCTTAATATCCAGCATATTCCAGGCACACGGCGCCTTTCCAATAACCACACCGGAATCATCATAAAAAACAATTCTAGCTTCAAGATAACTGAAATCCTTCAAAGGACTGATATGCCCCTTAATACTATAAATACCATACTGATCCTTAACAACATTAATATCACTGATTTTTAAAGCATCCTTATTCTGATTCGTAAATCCGAAAGCAAATACTCCGCAAAGAATGATTAACACCGCAATTATTGCCGCAATAATTATAATATGTTTAGTTTCCATGTTTTCACCTTATTACTCCAGATTACCATCAACTATATTGGGTCTGTTATTTTTATCATAGTCATAGCTTAAACCATCATTCTGACCGCCTGCTATACTGTCAGACTGGCTTTGAGATTGGGAATCACTATAACTGTTGCTGTAACCTTCATCACGTGCTTTGTCCATGTCTTCCTGAGTAAACTTTCTGTTGTTGTCATTGTCGTTTTTAACAGCATCACTGCTGCTGGCGGTGCTTACAGTTTTGTTAGTGGAATTTGTAGTATTGTTTTTTGATAAATGAACGGTGGCGTTTGCTATCGCAGTGTCGCTTCTTACATCATCATAGAAACTGACGACCGCATAGGCAGGATTGCCATCACAAACAGCACCCATACCATTACCTACGCTGATGTTAGAACCTGCCTTAATATCCAGCATATTCCAGGCACACGGCGCCTTTCCAATAATCGCACCGGAATCATCATAAAAAACAATTCTAGCTTCAAGATAACTGAAATCCTTCAAAGGACTGATATGCCCCTTAAGACTATAAATACCATACTGATCCTTAACAACATTAATGTCACTGATTTTTAAAGCATCTTTATTCTGATTCATGAATCCGAAAGCAAATGCTCCGCAAAGAATGACTAATACCCCAATTATTGCCACAATAACTATAATATGTTTAGTTTCCATGTTCTCGCCCCAATTAAAAAGTATCAACTGGTTTAATATATCTTATTATCATGTTATAATTTTATCCCATTTCATTATTTTTAAAAGATTTAAAATGATAAAAACAGTTTTTTCAATAAAAAAATTAATGGATGTAATTAATTCATAAAAAAATTACATCACATTTAATCTTTAGTTATTTATCTTATTTCCGGCATCGTCAAAACCTGGCTCATCCATATCAATATATCCGTTATCACCGACATGATACTCAACCATACCATATTTATTTGACATATATTCGTTTACTTCCTTTTCACTATACATTGGAGTTCCATCAGACTTGTAGGCATAAGCGGAAGGCCCTTCGCTACTTGCTGAACTATCTCCTCCATTATTGTTTTGCTGAACGGCAACTTCTTTTTTGCCCCATATAATGCTGTCAATGATATGGCTTACAATATCCTTGTTTTTGCTTATGACA
>NZ_CACWVY010000056.1 GCF_902764455.1 uncultured Methanobrevibacter sp. | reverse complement strand
GTTTGATGGGGTAGGGATGTAAGCTTCGAGGTTTTTTCCGAGTTGTTTAGTCCGCTGCTTCCAATTGTTCGCTTGCATTATTTTAATTGTTAGTAGACTGATATTGATCTTATTCAAGTGATATATAGTCTAATAATGATTTGGTTAGGTGTTAACAGTTTGGGTGAACTTGTACATTTATTATAATTTAATTTTCATACTCATATGTAATAGTAAGTATTGCGGTCATCTGGTCTCGTTTCGATCCCAGTAGTGAAGTCCTTTTGTGTTTTGTTTGTGTACTATGGTTTTCTATGGGAATTTCATTTCGCTGCAAGCTTTCTATTACAATAATTAATTACTTTTTTTGCATCGTTTTTTTCAATATTCTTTTTTTACATAATACCCTTATTGCAATATTTTCAGGTGATTTTTTTGAATATCAAAATATTAGACACTACTTTACGTGATGGAGAACAAACTCCTGGTGTTTCCTTAACATCCAAAGAAAAATTTAGAATTGCAAATAAGCTTGATGAAATTGGTGTTGAGTTTATAGAAGCAGGTTCTGCTATAACCTCTCAGGGTGAACGGGATTCCATAAAAGAAATTACTTCTCAAGGTTTCAATGCAGAAATTTTAAGTTTTTCAAGACCTTTAACCGTTGATATAGATTACTGTCTGGATTGTGATGTTGATGCTGTCAATCTGGTTGTTCCAACATCAGATTTGCACATTGCAGATAAACTGAAGATTTCCCCGGATGAACTTCTGGATTTATCAAACAATGCTGTTGACTACTGTAAAGATCATGGTTTAACAGTTGAACTGTCTGCTGAAGATGCTTCCAGAAGTGATGTTGATTTTCTAAAGAGTGTTTATCTAAGTGCAATTGAGCATGGCGCAGACAGGATATGTGTTTGTGATACTGTGGGCATATTAACACCTGATACTTCCTATGATCTGTTTTCTAAGTTAAATGATATTCAAGTGCCTGTCTCCTGTCATTGTCATAATGATTTTGGTCTTGCAGTTGCCAATACGTTATCTGCCATAAAAGGAGGTGCATCTGAAATCCATACCACCATTAATGGAATTGGTGAAAGGGCAGGAAATACCTCTTTTGAGGAATGTGTCGTAAGTATTGACAGACTGCTTCCTGATTATTCCACAAATATCAAAATAAATCAGATTTATGATGTTTCTAAACTGGTTGCAAGATTGACTGGTGTATATATTCAACCTAATAAGGCAATTGTTGGTGAAAATGCATTTGCCCATGAATCTGGAATTCATTCAGACGGCATTATTAAAAATTCCGCAACTTATGAACCTATGACACCCGAACTTGTGGGAAGGACCCGCAAATTTGTTATCGGAAAACATATGGGGACTCATGGTCTTAATTCCAGATTGCAGGAAATAGGTTTAAATGTCAATGAAACTCAGCTCAAGCAGATTTGTGATGATATAAAGGAGCTTGCCGATAAGGGAAAGACTGTTACTGATGTGGATCTGCAGGTAATTGCAGATAATGTTTTGGAAATCAACCATGAAGACCGTATTAAACTTGATGAAATCACCATAGTATCTGGAAATAAGGTAATGCCTACTGCTTCTGTTAAAATATCTATAGATGGTGAGGAAATATTAAATGCAGGTGTAGGTTTAGGTCCGGTTGATGCGGCAATCAATGCCATAAAATCATTGGATATTTTTAAAGATATAGAATTGATAGAATATCACGTAGATTCAATTACGGGCGGTACAGATGCATTTATTGATGTAATAATTAAACTTCAGAAGGCGGATAAGGTTGTTTCTGCGCGCGGTACTGAAGCGGATATTATTAATGCAAGTGTTAAAGCATATATTGCCGGTGTAAACAGGTTACTTAGGGATTAGTGGTTACATGCATATGGAAAATATAAAAATTTTAGGATTCACAGCTACAATTGATTCAGTTGGAAAAACTCTCTCAGAAATTGATGCAATTAAAAAGGACGGCGAAATTATTCAACTGTTGAATGCAGATGCAGTGGCTTCAAAAAATCATATAATTCATGGTGTCAATCAGGCGTTTCTTGCATTTGAACGTGGTGAAAATCTTGCAAAGGATATCAGTGTCGAAATAGTATTGAGATGCTCTGCTCAGCGCCAAATTTCCAAGGCCTTTAAAATATTGGGCTTAAGCGAAGGTGAAATGAATTTATGTGCTGTTTTAATAAATTGTGATGATTATTCTGATGAATTGAATTCTTTGTTTATTTCTGATGATGATGTTTTAATAGCAAATGAAGAAAAATTAAAGGAAATCTATAAAATAAGTGATTTTGAATTGGAGAATATGTCTATCGAAGATTTATTGATTGATAGAATCACTAAACTTACAGTAGACTATTAATTTCTTCTATTATTTTTTCAAGGTATTGTTTTTCAAGGCAGTCATATGCCAGATTTTTAACTTCAATTGCAATTGCCTTCTGTTTTACTCTGTTGTAGTTTGGGCATGTTGTAATAAATCCGCTTTTGTCTGTCGGCAGGGACTTTTTCAATTTCCAACTTATCTCCTTTGCATTTGCATGTGGTATAATTACATTAACGCCTCGTTTATCTGCATGTAATGTATTATCTATACTGTTTTTTAAATGCTTTGTTGCATTTACTGTAAGTTCTAGTTTTTCATTAACATTTTCAAGTTCCACACATATACCACTGCATATAATTTGATTAGTTTTACTTAATTTTTGAGGAAGTGAAGTTTTTGCAAAAATTTCATCACTTTCTGATGTAATGAATCCTCCGCTTCCCACATTGATGATTTTCGGCGAACCTGTGGATGCAATGATTATGTCTGAATATTTCCCGCATCCCAGTTTTTGTTCTGCATCTCCGATTCCTGCAGATGCATCTTCAATTGTTGTAATACTTTTGTCTTTGCAATATTGTGAAATGGCTTTTGTGTCCTGCTCTGCACAGTATCCTGCAAAGCTTGTATAAATCAGTGCTGAATTTTCACTAAAATCAATATAGTCAATATAATCTGGATTTATAAGACCTAAATCTGTTTTAAGGGTAATGATTTTTTTCCCTAAAAATTTTGCAATCTGTTTAAAACCGTGCCATCCTCCCTGATCAGGCACTATGATGTCTCCTTCTATTGAGGACAGTGCAATGAAAATACTGTTGTTTCCGCTTGATGTTATTCTTGCATTTTCATGTCCTGTCAAATTTTTGATTTTGTTTAGGGCATTTTGCTCGTAGTTAACGTCCTCATGCATTCCCAATGCAACTTCGGACATTATCTCTTTGGTTTTTTTTGAAGGGGTTTTAAACTTAAACATAGTTATCCACTTTTAAAGTACATGTCTAGAGTAGTCTGTTTTGTGTGAAGCATCTCATTAAGCAGTGTTCCCTGCTTTACATATCTGTTAATTGGAATTCTCAGTTTTGTTCCTGAATACTTAAGACAATCTTCCAGGGTTTCAAACTCCAGGTATGGTCTAAGCATAGCTTCCTTGATATTTTCCCTTACATTGAAAACGCCCAGCGGAACATATCCGTCGTATGCTTCTCTTAAAATTATAAGTCCTGACTGTTTTTTGATTTTCATCAGGTAATCGAGAACTGCCATCTTTGCAGTATAATAGCATCCTCCTACTCTCGAATATTCTTTTTTACCGCCGTTTGTTTCATAATCTGAAAATATCAGTTCCTCATTTTTCATCAGTTTGATGAATGCCTCATACCATTCGTATTGCCATTCTGTAGGTGTTAAAATGATTATGTAATAATTGTTAAGTGCTCCAAATTCAAAAAGCCTGTATGTGTCAAGTCTTTCAAATTTTCTCACTTCTTTTAAAAATTCATCTGCCAGTGTGGAATCGCATGCCGTAATTGACCAGCGTGTTGGAACAAGTCTTCTTTTGTTTTTTGTTCCGATAGCTCCGACAGAAAATGCCTTTTGCATTGCTGAGAAAGGAACGTCCTTGTTGTGAAGATTTACAACTGCATCAACTGCTTTTAAATCAGTGTCATAGAATGTCTTTTCAAGCTGCCTGTCCCATCTTACAGCATCAATATCAAAGCTTTCAATAACTGCACTCGGACCGTGGGGCATGCTGTCTTCTGTAAGCATTGATCCTGTTGGTCTTCTTCCGAAAGTTGCCTCACTGTCTATTGATTTGGATGCCAATGATATATCTTGCAGTTTTTCAACAAATGGATTTTCCAAATCATCTATTTTTATCAGCTGTTTTCCCCTTACAAGACTCATCCTGTAGTTAATGATTTCATCCTGGGTTTTGTTTTGACCAATCCATGACTCCGGAGAGTCCATGATGTATGTATCGCCCATTTGGGAGCTCATCATTGGACCTGCATAGACTTTGGGATATGACCATCTTCCGATAAAGACTGATGGAGGTGTTGTTCCTTCAAGATTTTTTCCAACCTCAACAGATTTCATTTGAATTTGCTCTGTTAACTTGGCCAGATAAGCATTTTTTGTGGTTTTCATGGTTTTAAAAAAAGTAAAATGAAATACTATTAATTAAAATAGTATTTAACAGAATTCGATGGTTGCAGGTGGTTTGTCACTAATGGATAGTGCAACGTGAGTGACTTCAGAAATTTCAGAAGTAATTCTTTTTGAAATTGTTTGCACGACTTCCCAAGGAAGTTCAGCAACTGATGCTGTCATTGCATCAATTGAATTGACAATTCTTACTACCACAAGGTATCCGAAGTCTCTTTGGTCTCCTTTAACACCTGTAACTTTAGTGTCGGTTAAAACAGCGAAATACTGCCATACGTCCTTGTCGATACCTGCAGCTTCAACTTCATCACAGACGATTTTATTTGCTTTTCTGCAGATTTCAACATTTTCTCTTGTAAGTGCTCCGACAACACGTACTCCAAGACCAGGTCCTGGGAAAGGTTGTCTGTAGACTGTTGTAGCAGGCAATCCTAATTCGTCACCGATTTCTCTGACTTCATCCTTGTACAAGTCACGAATAGGTTCGCATAATTCAAGTTCCATTCCGCTTGGAAGAGCAAGGTTGTGGTGTGATTTGATTTCGCCTTCGGTTTCAATCCAGTCAGGAGCAATGGTTCCTTGAACCAAATATTTAGCTCCTGATTTAATTGCTTCCCTTTCAAACACGTCGATGAATACTTTTCCAATGATTTTCCTTTTGTCTTCAGGATCATCATATCCTGCAAGAGCATCCATAAATTCATCGGAAGCATCTACAAACTTGAAGTTTAACCTGTCTTTGAAGGTTTCGGTTACCTGTTCAACTTCCCCTTCTCTTAAAAGACCGTGGTCTACAAAAATTGCAGTTAAGTTATCACCGATAGCTTTTTGAACAAGCACGGAACATACTGAACTGTCAACTCCACCGGATAATGCAATTATAGCTTTTTCATCACCGATTTGTTCTTTGATTTCTTTAATTGCATTTTCAATAAATTCTTTAGGGCCTAACATTTTATTCCTCATCTTCATCTTCTTCATAGTCTTCAATGATTTGTTTTATCATTGCTTCAAGACCCTTGTCATTTCCGGATTCAATGGCTTCGATGATATCATCGTATTTGACGAATTTTTCGAGTTTAACGGATTTTGCTCCAATACCTGAAATTCTAAATCCATATTCTTCATCGCCAATAGGGATATTAACATATTGTCTTTTCAAACCAGTTTTATAATCTTGTGCTTTTGTTGCTAAATCTTCAGCATTATCAATCATTATTACACCTTTTCTTGACAGATTTTATAAAAATTCTTAAATATTATTTCTCCTTTTGGAGTGTGATGTACTTCTGGGTGGAATTGAATTCCGTATACATCTTTGTCTTTATGTTTAAAGGATTCAACATCGCATAAGTTGGAACTAGCTAAAATTTCAAACTCTTCGGGAATGCTTTTAACTTCGTCTTTGTGTGATGACCACACATCCATTTCAGGAGCCAATCCTTCAAATAAATTTTCATCATTATCAATATTTATTTTCACTTGAGCATAACTTTCAGTATCGGAAGTAGTAACCTCTCCACCATAGGCCTTTGCAATCAGTTGGTGTCCAAGACATATTCCTAAAATCGGCAAGTCAAAATGTTTGATATATTCTTCACTGTTACCGGCACCCTCCAGGGAAGGTCCTCCTCCCAAAATTAATCCTATTGGATTTTTAGCTTCAATTTCTTCAATGCTTAGAGTATTTGAAACTAATTCTGATGGTATTTTAAGATATTGTAAACTTCTCGCGATTCTATGGTTATATTGCCCTTTATTGTTAATCACTACTATTGTCATTTTATACTCCATGAAAATATAATAATATTATTTTTGAATTTTATATTTATTAAGTTTGTCTAAAAAATAAGTTGAACCATGAAATTCACTTAAAGTTTATATATGATATATTATATAATTGAATTACATGGAATTACAAGATTTAGTATTTATTATAATTGCTATATTCGTAGCAGTATTGCTGTTTAAATTGTTCATATGGCTCTTGCCGGTTATTGTAGTATTGCTTATTGCATTTTTCATTTACATGTTTTTAAAAGAAAGATACTAATCGTTTTCTTTTAACTCATGATATGCTGAAGTTGCAGCCACTGCACCTTCACCGCATGCTACTACCCACTGTTTTAAACCTACACACACATCGCCGATTGCATATACGTAATCTATATTTGTTTTTTGCTCTTTGTCTATGATGATATGTCCGGATTCATCAAGATCAACACCCAGTTGAGCTGCAAGTTCAGTGTGAGGAATATATCCGACGCTTATAAACACTCCGTTTGTAGGAACTTCCTTCAGCTCGTCTGTTTTTGTATCTTTAAGGATAACTGATTCAACCAGCATTTCACCTTTGATTTCTTCGACAGTTGCATTCAGTATTGTGGGAATTTCCTCTTTTTCAATCATGTCCTGCAGGTGTTTTTGGGCTCTGAATTCATCTCTTCTGTGAACCAGGGTAACGTTAGCTCCAAGGTTTTTAAGATAAAGAGCTTCCTGAAGTGCGCTGTTTCCTCCGCCCACCATTATAATGTCTCTTCCTGCAAAGAAAAATCCGTCACATGTTGCACAGTAACTGACTCCTTTTCCCTTGAATTCCTCTTCACCTTTAGCGTTAAGGTGTCTGTGTGAGCTTCCGGTTGCTAAAATCACGGTTTTTGTCTGGTAAGTGTCTTTTGAAGTCTTGACTGTGAATCGGTATTCGTCCTCAGTTTTGGTAATTTCAACTACCTCTTCCATCTCATGCAAATCACAGTTTTTAATGGCTTGTGCTTTCATTTTTTCAATCAGTTCAAGACCGGAAATATTTTCAAAGCCAGGATAGTTTTCCATTTCAGGAACTTCACGCCCTATTCCTCCGGCAAGATCTCTGTCGATGATTAAGTTTTTTGTTCCTTGGCGGCCTGCATAGATTCCGGCGGTAAGACCTCCTGGTCCTGCACCTACTATTATAATGTCATATTGTTCCATGATAATTACCTCTAATTATTATTTGGAAATCATATTTAAAAAAAGATAGCATTTTTTTGGTTAAAAACTGAAATATTAATATAATCCATTGAACATAATATTAAATATGAATAGAATTAATGAAGCGGTTCAATTGTTTGAAGATGGTTATGTGTGCTCACAGGCTGTATTTGCAGTATTTGCAACAGATTTTGGAATATCTAAGGAAGATGCCTTAAAAATCGGGGCCTGTTTTGGAAGTGGCATGCGAAAAGGAGAGGTTTGTGGAGCATGCACAGGAGCGTTGATGGCTCTGGGTCTGAAATATGGTGAGAATAAAACTGAAAGTAATGATGCATGTGAAAGCTTTTTGGATGAGTTTGAAAATGTCAACGGATCATATATCTGCAGGGATTTGTTAGGTTGTGATATTTCAACTGAAGATGGAGTTAAATATGCCTTGGACAATAATCTCTTTAAGGAATTCTGTCCGAAAATGGTTGCTTCTGCATGTGAAATTGCTGAAAAGTTAATTGATGATTAGCAGTTTTTTTTTAAAGAATAATATTCGGGTATTATGATGTATATTATTGTATCTTAAAATTGGGATGTAATTGATATTTCTGTCATTTTGGCAAGTTTTACACTGCTAAAAAAAGGAGAATATGCACAGTTGTTAAGTTTAAATGAAACAAATACTGCAAATCTTCAAGTAAAAAAGTTAAAATAATTAAGAAAAACACTATAATATTTTCTATAAACCATTATGTAATATATTTTATTCATTAAAAAATACTATTTTTATTTATTTGTTTAATAATTATTAAATTTTTTAAATTTTAATTTATTTTTATTGTTTATATTTTCCAATAGTCTATTTTATAAAATTTTTGGTATTTATTTGTTATTTTTATGCATATTTTTCTTTAGAAATTATTATTAATTGAAAATAAAAAAATTTATTTATAAAATTATCAACAAATTTTAATAAAAAATATTTTTTTTAAAAAATATTTAATTTAATAATTTGGTAAAATTTTATATATTTTTAATAATTTTTTTATTTTATATATTTTTGATTATTATTTTTAACTAATTTCTGAATAAAATTATAATTAAATCAATAAATTTATAAGTTATTTTTTTTAGAATTAAATTATATAAATGTTTAACCTTGTAGAAACCCTCATTTAAAATACTTGAATTGCTCTGTAGATGTTGTATAATACATCTTTGAGTTTTGTTTCTTTATTTTGGAGTTTAGTGCTTCTACTATAGTTTCCTCCGTTGAATCTTCTTTTTATTACATAAATTACACTTTCTACGTTCATTCTTCATGCGTAAACGTCGTACCAGAAGATTGTTGTACTATTCAATCTGTAATGTCCTGTTTTTGCTCTTGTTTTTAATGGTATTTGGTCGAATGCACCTACTTCTTCATTTATGCATTTTCTTATTGCTTCTGTGTCGTATGCTCTGTCTGCTAGGATGTAATGTGGTTTGTAGGATTTTAATTGTATTATTGATGCGATTGCGAATTGTGTATCGTATTTTGGGCCTCGATTTGCTGCGTAATTTAGGATCATTCTTGTGTCGACATCGATTGCGATATGGTTTTTAATGTAGCTTTTTCTGCATTTACTCCTTATTTTTGCATAATAATGGTCTGCATAGTCACTTGTGTGACCGGTTCCATCCATTGCTGCTAATTCACAATCTATTGGATGCATGAACAATATTGG
>NZ_CACWVY010000055.1 GCF_902764455.1 uncultured Methanobrevibacter sp. | reverse complement strand
TAAACCTTTTTAAAGAATCTCACTAATTTTATGCAAAAACAAAAGAAAATAAAGAAATTTAAAAAAATTCTGTCAAAGAGCTAACATTTTGACAGTCACCATTTAATAAATTTGAACAAATATTTATAAAACGTTAATTATTACCGATATAGTAAAAAAATATATTTAATTATAATTTCAAAAATTAATAATAATAAACAATATTGGGGATTTTTTTGAATTATTCTACAGTTAAATTTAAATTTGATTTTAATAATGATAACCTAATAACTGATGTTATTGATAATGCCAAATACTTGTTGAATTTTCAATTTGATAATGCTTCTAATGTATTTTTCATTGATACTGGTGTGGATTACCAAGTTGAGGACGTTTCAAATTTAAATTCCGAGGATATTGAAATAATTACAAATTCCTTTTTTAATTTTAAATTTGAAGATACTTTCAATGTTTTTTTATATAAGTTTCTTGTTTTAAAGAATAATGATATGTTTACACTTTTAGCAGTCATTCATCCATCAATATTTAATTACATGTCAATAAATGATTTATATAAATTATTTAATAATATAAACCATGTTTGTGGCGAAAATTATTTAAGTCAATATTATGAAGATGTAAAAAAATACTTGAATTCTGCTGATTATGATAACGATTCTGATTATTGGAGAGATATCAGACTAAATGCAAGCAATTATATGAAATTTTATAATTTAAAGTCCAATAATTACAATTGTCACAAAATTGAGATTGATAAAGAACTGGTTTTAAATTTCATTAACAATCAAGATTCCTCCGTATTTAATTTTTATGCAAGTGCCTTTTCACTCTACCTCGCCCGTATAAACAGACAAAAGGGTTGTTTGCTAAAAACTGACATTCCCTCAAAAGGACCGAGTTTAAAAACAATTTTAAAAATGGATTTAAACAGTGACAGTTCATTTGCCGATTATTTGCATCAATTTGATTCTATTTATAATGAGGCAGTTAATCATACTAAAGTAAGCATAGAGAATTATATGGACGAAGATTTGTCTTATTATTCAATTCATGATTTTTCAAACTTAAATGAAAACATATGCATTTATAACGGTGATGATTCCGCTTTAACATTGAATATTTATAATGACTATTTGGAGATTGTTTATAATGCGGATTTATTCACAGACATTTACATTCAGCACATGGCAGACAATATCAAATCCATGATTAGCAATATTATTGAGTTTCCAAATTATCTCTTAAAGGACGTGAATATTCTTTCGGATACTGAAGAAAAACTGCTTTCGGATTTCTGTAAAGGAAAAGATGCGGATGTTGATGATGACTTTTTACTTGCCAGATATTTCCATCGTCATGCGCTTGAAAATCCCAATGCAATTGCTGTTGATGATGGTGTAAATCAGGTTAGCTATGGTGAGCTTGAAAAATCCAGTAATTCCATTGCAAATGACTTATTTGAAAATTATAATATTTCATTTGACAGCCATGTTTGTCTGATATTGCCTCGTAATTATCATTATCCAGAATTGGTTCTAGCTTTAAATAAGATTGGAGCTGTATTTATCCCTATAGATACTATATATCCTATTAAACGTATTGAACATATGTTAGATATTTCTGAAGCGGATTGTATAGTTACAACAAAAGATATTGCAGGCAAATTTGATTTAGATTTTGATATAATTTGTATTGAAGATTTGAATTGCGATGATGAAGTTGATTTTGAGATAATGGCTACCGGAGATAATTTATTTTCCATCATGTTCACATCAGGTACTACAGGTCTTCCTAAAGGAGTAAAAATTTCCAATCATCAGCTGGTTGGATTATTCGAGTCCTTTAAAAATATTTTTTCTTTTTCCCATGGTGATCTTATTGGATGTTATCTAAGTTTTAGTTTTATTGCATCTTATGTGATTTTTCTTGCATTTGCATTCGGCGGAGGCTGCAGGATATTCAATGAAAATGAGCAGAAAGACATTTTATCATTGATGAAAATTCTTAAAGAAAAACCTATGAACAGTTTATTTTTACCTCCAACCCTTGCAATTCCGATTTTGGAAAGCGGGGATATAAAATTGGATTATCTTGTTTTAGCCGGAGGCAAATTAAAAGAATTAAGCAAAAAGGAAAGAAACACCCAATTAATAAATTTTTATGGTACAACAGAAATTGTATTTGGAGTTACCAAAGTTTATGATTTTAAAGACATTAAAGATAATAATTTGCCTATCGGAAGGCCTGTTACTAATACAAATGTTTATATTTTAGATAAACATGCAAACCAAATGCCTATTGGTGTTCCCGGCGAGATTTGCGTTTCAAGTGAATATATAAGTCCTGGATATTACAACAATCCGGAATTGACAAGTGAAGTTTTTGTAGATAACCCTTATTCTGACGGTGAAAATAATAAAATAATGTATCGCACAGGAGATATTGGTTTTTATAATTTTGACGGTGATATTGAAATCATTGGCCGTGAAGATGACCAATTGTCTGTTAGAGGATTCCGTATTGAATCCAGTGAAATTCTAAATATTGTTAATAGTATTCCTGAAATTGAAAATGTTTATTTGGATGTGGATAATGATACTCTCGCTTTATATTACACAACCAATGCTGAAATAGATATTAATCTTATTAAGGAGAAACTAATGGATGAATTGCCGGATTATATGCTTCCATCACTTTTCATGAAATTGGAAGAAATACCACTGAACATGAATGGTAAAATCGATAAGGCAAGATTGAAAAAGATGTCCAAAGTAAATGCTGAAATGGATATTGAAGATGAAGTGCTGGCGGGTGTTGTTGATGCATTCAAAGAGGTTTTGGATACTGATTTGGTTTTAGTTGATGATAATTTTGTTGAATTGGGTGGAAATTCATTATCTGCAATGAATTTGCAAATTTTATTAAGAGAAAAATTTTATGCAAGCATCTCTTCACAGGAGATAATTGAACTTTCAACACCGAATAATATTTGTGATTATATTAAATCTAATTTTAAAGGCATACGGAGCATTGAAGAAATCAAATATACTTTTAATGAAGGATGTCCTTTGTTGGAATCTCAATTAAATGTTTATTTGGATGAAATGACTCATGATATGAGAACAAAATATAACAATCCATTTATAATTGAATTCAAGAAAAAATATTCAGCCAACCAAATCAGAAATGCTTTAATTAAATTGTTTGATATGCACCCTATTTTAAAAGGAAAAATAATAATTAAAAAAGACGAAATGCCGTCATGCGTTTTTGATGCAGAACCGGAAATCCAAGAAGGGTCTTTAAATGATATTCAATCTTTTGTAAAACCATTTGATTTGGAACAATTCTTATCCAGATTTTTAATAATATCTAAAGAGGAGTCCACCAGTTTATGCATGGACATTCATCATGTGATTTTCGATGGCTCATCAATAAATGTTCTGTTAAATAATCTATATTCCATATTGGATGATAAAAATGTTGATTTTGTTGATGATGGAATTTTAAGACAGATTACATTTGAGGAAAACCTCTCTACAGATTATATGGATGAAGCAAAAACTTTTATGTCAAATATGTTGGCCGATAGGGATGAGGTTCATGACTTAATGCCTAGTATTGATGGGGATATTGGGTCTAATTATATAAGTACATTCAATATCGACGAGAATGAACTGACTAATTTTTTACTAGATCATTCCATTACTCGCAATCAATTTTTCTCAAGTGTTTTTGCATATACATTATCCAGATTTACAGGATCATCCAAAGTCCTTTTCAATATTCTTGAAGATGGCAGAGGCCACATTGATCATACTCAATCCATAGGAATGTTTGTCAAAACATTACCGATAATAATGGATTGCAAAAATCAAACTGTTGACTCATTTTTGGAATATTCCAGAGGATTGGTAAATACTGTAATGAAATATGATCTCTATCCTTTCCGTTTATTGGCTAATGAATTTGACTTGAAATTTGACATTTCATTCCAATACGCCCACAATCTATTTTCCACTTTACTGGATAAAGATGAATATGGATATTCTGTAAATGAGTTAGAACATGACTCTGAAGGGGATTTAACATTCTTTATTTTTGATGTTGGTGAGGACAAGTTAGGAATCAGGATTTTATATTCAGATAAATTCTCAAACACTTTCATTGAGACTTTTACTAAAACATACATGTTAATTTTACATGAAATGCTCAATGTTAGTAAACTTGAAGAGATTAATTACATTGGCAATGGTGATATAAATCTTTTAGATAGTTATAATCAGACAGAACATGATTTAAAATATGATTGTGTCCTGGATGCTTTCAACAGACAGTTGGATGAGAATCCAGATAATATTTTAACACTAAGTGATTATGCAAGCTATACCTATTCTCAAATTGCATTTATTGTAAATAGTTTAAATTCATTATTAAAGCAACATGAAGTTCGGGCTAATGATATTGTAACCGTTTTTGTCGACCGTAGCCATTGGACCCTCATTACAGCCTTGAGCTGCTTATCTCAAGGAATTACTTATGTCCCAATTGATGAAAACCATCCTGATAAGCGTATTGAGTTCATGATAATGCAATCAGAATCAAAAGCAATAATTGTAACAGACACATTCCATAAACGTGTAGAAAAAATTAATGATGAATCAAAACTTAACTTAAATATTATTAATGTTTCATCTTTACTGAACGAAATTAAAACATCAAATCATGTAGATTATGTTGATTCCAGTGTTAATGATGTTGCCTGTATTCTTTATACATCAGGAACAACAGGAAATCCTAAAGCTGTTCAAATGACTACATTAGGTATCTTAAATCTTATAGAGTATTATGTTGAAAGCACTGGATTTGAATCAGATGATGTTTTGGGAATTTTTGCATCTGTTGGTTTTGATGTTTCTTTAGAGCAGTTTGCATCAGTATTTGCTGGTGGATCATTAACATATGTTCCAAATGACATTAGACTAAATATTTTTAAATTAAATGGTTATTTCATCAATTATGGAGTAACACACACATTAATTACTACACAAATGGCCAAATTATTTGTTAATACTGTGTCTGAGACTTCTTTAAAGTATTTACAAACTGCCGGTGAAAAATTGGGCAATATTGTTCCTCCGATAAATTATACTTTAAGTGATGTTTATGGACCGACTGAAGCCAATTACATTACTTCTATTGATGTTGATAAAAAATTGGATGAATCATCGGTGGGTATGCTGAACTGGAACACTAAAGCTTATATTTTAGATGAGGAACTGCGAAGAGTTCCATTAGGTGCCGTTGGTGAAATTTATTTATCAGGATATCAAACAACTAAAGGATACTTTAAGAACCCTGAAGAAAACGAAAAGACGTTATTCCAAAATCCATTTGATGGTAAAATCAAGGGTTATAATAAAATGTATAAAACCGGAGATTTGGGAAGATATTTACAAGATGGAAGCATTGCCATTATTGGAAGGGTAGATTCCCAGGTTAAAATCAGAGGAAACCGTGTTGAACTATCTGAAATTGAACAAACAATAAGGCGCATTGATGAAATTGATGATGTGACTGTTCAAACTGTTAAAAACGGTCAAAATAATGAATTGGTTGCATATGTGGTCGCCCCTACTTTTAAAGGAAACATAATTGACTATGTTAAAGATCATATAAAACAATGTAAACCAGAATATATGGTTCCTTCATTTGTTGTTTCAATTAATGAAATTCCATTGAATGTGAACGGCAAAGTGGATAAACATTTATTGCCTGAAGTTGATGTAGATGCGTTACGAAGCGAATATGTAGCTCCAAGAAATAAATTAGAAAAGGATATCACCAATGCATTTGAAGAAGTATTTAATCGTGAAGAGATTGGTATTTATGATGATTTCATACAACTTGGAGGAGATTCCTTAACAGCAATTAAATTATTAGCAATTCTTGGAGATTACAATCTTTCTGCAGGAGATATCTTAAGTTTACGTACTCCTCAAGCAATTGCAGATAACATTAATAAAAATAATGTTGAATTTGATTTAGATGTTTATTCAATAGATTCAGGATGTCCTCTAAATGAATCTCAATTGAATATTTATCTTGATATCATTGTAAATGAGAAAACAGATGCATATCTTCTTCCAATATATATGGAATTTTCAAATGATTATGAGTTAAATGAAATAACTGATGCATTAAATAAAATGTTTGAAATCCATCCTATCTTAAATATGTGCATTAGTGATGAATATGATGTTCCATATATGGTAAGGAATTCTAAACCACAGATAATTGTTGAATCTGATGTGGGTAATGATTTTATTTTAGAATTCTTAACTCAATCATTTGATTTGCATAAGAACCTATGCAGGTTTTTAGTCATTGAAAATAACGACTCATATGCATTGTATGGTGCTTTCCACCATATAATTTGTGATGCAAAATCATGTGCTACATTCAAAGAGAATTTGCTAGCAATTCTTAACGGACAAACACTTGGAATTGATGATTCATTTCTAAAGGTTTCAGCATTTGCACAGAAAATTCAGGAATCTGAACTTTTCATCAAAGCCCATGATTTTTATGATAATATGCTTGTTGAATGTAATGAAGCAGGAATATTGTTAGATAACATTGGTTCAGACGAATCTGGCACAGCCCAAATCGACTTGGATTTGGACGGTAGCACATTCTTAAATTCGTCCCACATTAATGAAAATGTGCTGTTCACAAGTGTTTTTGCATATACATTGTCCCGATTCACTGGCAATGACAAAGCATTATTCAACATTATAGATAATGGGAGGAGCAGGTTTAATAATTACAATGCCATAGGCATGTATGTAAATACACTTCCACTATTGGTAGACTGTAGTAATGGGGATATTTCATCATTTTTTGAGTACATGTCTTCTTTAGTTTATGAAGTCCAGAGTTACAACTATTATCCCTTCAGATTACTTGCAAATGAATATGGTATTGATGCTAATATTCTATTCCAATTCGTTCCGGAATGGATAGATAATGATGAAAATAATATACGTGAAGTTTATGAAAAATTAGGCATTTTAAGGAATATGAATGACATAAATGCTGATTTAACATTCGAAGTCCTTAAAAAAGACAACACATACTATCTGAATGTAATCTATTGCGATAAATACTCCAGTGATTTTATCAACCATTTCATACAGTCATATAAATTGATTTTACACGGAATACTTACTGTAAATAAGCTAAGTGACATTAATTATACTTCTAATGAAGATATTAAACTGCTAGATGATTATAACAATACAGAATATACTCTGGTTTATGATGATGTTTTAGATGCTTTTAATGACAATCTAGCTCAATATCCAGATAGTCCACTCGTGTCCATGGACAATAATAGTTATAGTCATGCTGAGTGTGCTTTTATCGCATCCAAGATTGCAGAATTATTAAAACAAGCTGAAGTTAATGTTGATGACTGTATTGCATTTGTATGTGAACGTTCTGAATGGTATTTATTCAGTATTTTATCAGTGTTGTCTATTGGTGCTGTTCCTGTTCCTATAGACAATAATCTTCCGGATGAAAGAATTGAGTTCATGATAAAAGATTCAAATTCAAAAGTTATCATTACAGACAATGAGAATTATAATCATTTACAAGATTTATCTAATGATAGAATTTTTGTGAATGTTTCTAGTATTGTTGAAGAGGGTATTGGTACTTTATCATATTTGCCTGTTGTTTATGGTAATTTGGCAGGTATTCTTTATACCAGTGGTACTACAGGCATACCAAAAGGTGTAAAAATCACTAGAAAATCTGTTCTTAATTTAGCTGCTCATTATGCAGATGCTCAAAACTTAACCAGTGAGGATGTTTATGCCCTGTATCCGTCAATTGGTTTTGATGCAGGATATAAATCAATATTCAAAGTTTTATATTCTGGTGCTCAATTAGTCATCATACCTGAAGACATCAAATATGATATGGATAAATTAAACGAGTACCTCATTGGAAATAATGTGGGTCATGTATTCATAACTACTCAGGTAAGTAAACTATTCATGCAAAATGTTAATAATACTTCATTGAAGGTTTTATCAGTGGGAGGAGAGAAATTAGGCAAATTTGAAAGTCCGGAAAACTACATTGTAATGGATGACTACGGACCAACAGAAGCATTTGCATTTATTATATCAATAGACATCTCCCAAAAAACTGATGACACATCAATTGGTATTTTAAATTACAACTCCAAAGCTTATATTTTAGATCCAGAAGGTAGACGTGTACCTTGTGGTGCAGTAGGAGAATTATACCTGGCAGGCCATCAAATAGCTGATGGATATTTAAACCGTGAAGAGGAAACATTTAAATCATTTGTTGACAATCCATTTGATGGAGGCATAATGTATCGTACAGGAGATATGGTAAGGATGTTGCCAGATAATACATTAGCTATTGAGGGTCGCCGTGACAGTCAAGTTAAAATCAGAGGAAACCGTGTAGAACTGTCTGAAATTGAAACGTTAATTCGTGAAATAGATTATGTTGAAGATGTGACTGTTCAAACAATTAAAAATGGGGATAATAATGAATTGGTAGCATATGTTGTAGTATATGGTGAAACTTATAATCTTAAAGACAATATTTGCAATTATGTTGGCAAATATAAACCAGATTATATGATTCCTTCATTTGTTGTTCCATTAGATAGCATTCCTTTGAATATTAACGGTAAAGTAGACAAACGCGCTTTGCCTGAGGTCAATCTAACTAGTTTGCGTGCCAAGTATGTGGCTCCAAGAAACAAGATAGAAAAAGATATCGTTGATGCATTTAAAAAGGTATTCGATCAGGACCAAATAGGTATTTATGATGATTTTATACTGATTGGAGGAGATTCCCTAACTGCAATCAAATTAGTATCTGCTATTAAAGAGTATAATGTATCAGTAGCAGATATTTTGAGTCTGCGCACCCCTTATGAAATTGCAAAAAATATCACCAAATCAGACATGCAGTTTGATTTGGATATTTATTCCTTGGATTCCGGTTGTCCCTTAAATGAATCTCAATTGAATGTTTATTTGGATATAATTGCAAATGATAAGAAAGATTCATATTTAATTCCCTTGTATATGAATATTTCTGATAGATATGATATTGATGATATTAAAGATGCTTTGGACATAATATTGGATGTTCATCCTGTTTTAGGCATGTGCGTTAGTGATGATTTTAATGTTCCTTATTTGATTAAAGGATCTAAACCTGCAATTATTGTTGAATCTGATGTTAGTGATGATTTTATTAATAATTTTTTAGTTAAACCTTTTGATTTATATGATAATTTATGCAGGTTCCTGATTGTTGAGAATGATGATGGTTTTAGTTTATTTGCTGTTTTCCACCATATTATTTTTGATGCATTGTCTGATAGTGTATTTAAACAGGATTTGCAATCTATTCTTGACAATAATACTGTTGATTTGGATGATTCCTTCTTAAAAGTTTCTGCTTTTAGTCACCAAATTGTTGAAACCAGTGCTTTTGTTAAAGCTGATGAATTTTATGAGTCCATGCTGGCTGATGTTGATGATGCTGGTGAGTTATTGGATAGTGTATTGTCTGATGGTCCAGGTTCTGTTTTAATAGATTTGGATTTGGATCAGGATATATTAAATTCATTTTTAGACAAGCATAATGCTAGTGTGAATCTTTTGTTTAGTGGTGCTTTTGCTTATACATTATCCAGATTTGTTGGCAGTGAAAAAGTATTATTCAATATTGTTGAAAACGGTCGTGACAGATTCGCAAATTATAATTCAATAGGTATGTTTGTTAATACATTACCTTTATTGGTA
>NZ_CACWVY010000054.1 GCF_902764455.1 uncultured Methanobrevibacter sp. | reverse complement strand
ACTACATGGTCGGATGTTGAATATTTCAATCCTTTCTTGCCGGGATATGCTCCCAGTTCCAGAATCTTTGTATCCCTGTAATGGCTTAATGATTTTGAACTGACCAGTGCTATTGCATCTCCCCAGCCCTGATTACTGTCCTTTTTCTGATATAATCCGACTGAAATATGTATTCCATTGCTTCCACCAATACCATTTGCATATACTTTAGGTATTGCCATTACAACATTTCCACTTCCCACATCCTTGGCTAGATTATATACTTCAACATAATCCACATCACCAATATTGAATGTATGTGAAATGCTTGTAGGATATTTCACAATGTCATAGCTTCCAGTATTGTAATCCCATGCATTGTCATCAAAACTTGCAAACGGAACGCATGTATAGTTAATGTCAATGGCTGCTTTTCTTCCAACTTTACTGACTACTGTTCCGGTTGCGTCCTGAACATAAGGTACAGTAACGGAGGACTTTCCATTAGAATCTGTTCTAACAACACTGTGGACTCCATTAATCCACCAGTCGACAGGAACTCCTGAATCCTGCAATGTTACACTGTATTCAAATCCTCCAAGGGTGATTGTATTTGATTTTACAGTGCTCACTATAGCTACTCCAAACATCAGCACCAGCCTTTCTGCAAGTTCAAATATTGTGAGAGTATTATCCCACCAGATATTATATTCGGTTAATTTGTTCCTTAACTTTGTTCTGACAACTCCAAGCCTTGTGTTTTCCAAAATGACATTGCTAGCTATACTCACATTAACACCTCATAATTCCGGTTCATAATATATCTTAGTTCCTTTTGTCAGGCATGTTGTATGGCTATATGATTTGTAGCCGTCTGATCCGTATGCCCCAAAGACTATTTCATCTGAATTCCACACATCGCCGGGATCAAATGTTCCAGAAATCAAAACTGTGCCGTTTATGTCCTTGAACATGTATGACAAATAATAATCATCTGTTTTTTCAAGTACCATTGTACCTCCGGCAAATGCATGATCAAAATCCTGCACCATTTCCTTTGTTACTCCCCATCCGTTATCCAATGAGAAAATCCCAGGATATCCTTCGGCAGCACCTATGAATACTCCAGTATATCCATCTTGATTATAATCTTTAATTAAACCTGATTCACTATAGTTTGCATCTACCAGGAATCCGATTCCCATCAGCCCATTCCATCCGTCCGTTATTTTGAACTGTGATTCGATTTTCCATCCTTCACAGTCACCGTAATAATATGTTCCGGGTGTCGTGTTGAATTTGCCGAATGTTGCTGTATAATACCAGTCATCCTCTTCGAACTGGTCTTGAGTAGTATCGTTTGTATAGGTAACATGATAATTTCCATTACTGGCACCTGACCATGCTGCAGCACTGATATTGGCCATCTTGTATAATGTTCCAAGTTTTCCTGCAGTCTGTGGATTGACATTAACGTCTGTCTGAAATATCGGAAGAATCTCATACCTGTCAATCAGCTGATTAATGGTGTCGGATTGGCTATAGCTAATTCCGGCATTTGTCAATCCTGCTCTTAGATTACTTCTTAATGTTGTCAATCTGGAATTCATTGTCTGTTCATTGGCCAGAATCTGTGAAAAATCCGGAGGCGTAAAATTCATGTTAATCAGCTCCCCAGCAGGTTAAGATTTGATGTTTGTGTGGATGTTATTGTTCCAATGCTTGTCTGCAAGTTTTCAATAGCTGTAGCTACTGGCGCATTCTTAATGGCATTGGTTGTATCTGTAGTATCTAGCGAGCTTGCAAGATTAACAGGTCCGGTTGCACCAGTATCTCCAGTGTCTCCTTTAGAACCTGTAGCACCAGTATCACCTGTATCGCCTTTTTCACCTGTATCTCCTGTGTCTCCTTTAGGACCTGTTTCACCAGTTGCTCCAGTATCACCTGTATCGCCTTTGACTCCTGTTTCACCTGTGGCACCGGTAGCCCCTGTTGCTCCAGTATCACCTTTAGGACCAGTTATATCATCAAAATATATAGTGACCTCCGTGTTTGCACCAGAAAATATTATCTGCCTATGTGCTGAGTCTTTATATACATCAATACTTTCTCCATCGTCTCCAGTATCGCCTTTAGAACCTGTAGCGCCAGTATCACCAGTATCTCCCTTAGGGCCAGTTTCACCAGTTACACCTGTATCTCCAGTATCACCTTTAGGTCCTGCTGGTCCAGTCTCACCTGTGTCGCCTTTCTCTCCAGTTTCACCAGAACTTCCGCTAGCTAATTTAAAACAGTTGACATAATTATAATCATCTGAATCTTCTACCGGATGTAGTGCTAAGAATTCACCTGAAGAATCTTTAATAGCCCCATCTTCAGTTAATTTGATTTTATCTGCTGGTGCAATATCATTAACATTACTGGCCAGTTTGAGTCTGTATAGTTGACCTAACACTAACACACTGGATTTTCTTTGGCCGTTCTCCATTACCATTGGGTCATTAACAACAATACCGATTGGTATTTCATTATTGCTGCCAGTATATTTTTTAACCATTTCTTTCCCGATTTCTGATTTGGATGAAATTGTAACTGTATCTTCAGGATAAAGTTTATCTGTGTATTCGTAGCCAATATCTGTACCAGTTTCTGTTATTACTTCTTTTGAAGTTACATCTCCATCATCGAGTAGAAATGTTGTAACTTCTTTTCTTCCTTCCAATAAAACGATTTGATTTGACATTAACATCCTCCATTTTTACATTAACACTTCATATATGTGTTTGCCTTTTACATTTGGGTTGCATTTGATATTCATTCCGTATTTTCTAGCTTCTGTGCAGAAATACAAGTCTTCAGACAGTACAGTATCATTGTCATAGATTATGTATTTGAAATATGGACATGTCATTTTCTTGAAGACATTAACATTAACGAGAGCTATTCCAAGACCACCACCTTTAATGTCAAATGGATCATTAACTTTACATAATGTTTCTCCATAGATCATGTTTTTTTCTGTGTAGTCTTTTCCAAAATCATAGATGACAGTTTGATCTGTTTTTGTTCTTTTTTTGTAGTACCATCCTAAAGCAATATCACTTTCACATTCCAATAGCTTAACTACCGTATCTTTTGGAACACTAACATCTGAATCTATCATTAACACATAGTCAAAGCCATATTTAATTGCCAAGTTGACTATTTCGTTTCTTGCACGTGCACAGTCATAACCTTTTACATAATCAAAGAATAGATTATAATTTTGAGGATTTGTTAAACCGAATATGCTTTTAAAGCATTCCGGTTTGATATTTTCGAATGTTGGAACTGCAATTAAGATTTTACCTTTCATCTTGATTACCTTCCAGCTTTTCGATTCTGCCTTCCAGTTCGTCCAAGTTAATCTTTTCTTCACGCTCGCATCTATATTCATAAATGTCAATTGATGCGACAATGATAATGGCTAGTGTAAATGGCAATAGTCCTTCGATTAAAGCATAGTTTGTTGCGTTGGTCATTATAATGTTGATGGCTATTGCTGTTAAAACAGCACTTGAAATTGTTTTGGTAAAGTTACATATGAATATCTTCTTTTTTAGTTGGTTCATGATAAGAATATCCTCCAAAGAAGTTTATTGTTTTTCAGGGCAACCCAAAACTCTTTTAGCTTTTTGTTTTGCGTCTTCAACATCTCCTTGGCCTCTAATTCTACTTGCGTAATGGCTGGCTATTCCTAAGATTATCATGAGAATACAGTATGGAATTGTATTTTCTGTAATTCCCAAAGCTTCTGAATATAACATGACAACTGGAATAGCTGTAACGAGAAATGAAGTTAATATGTCAATATCTTTTCTGTTTCTTTCTATCCATTCGTAAATCATTGTGTATCACCTATAGCTATTGGATTTTCAAAATCTTTGTATGTATGGCTGATTATTACTCCATCAACACACATCTTCTCTTCACTTTTGAATACTTCATCTGCATTTTCTTCTATGCTCATCCAGGTTTGGTATTCTTCGATTGTTTCAAAGTATTTTATGTATTTCATTGTGCCTCCCATGTTATTGAGTAGTATAGTATTCCATCTTCGATTTTAAATGATATTATAGGTTTAACTGCGTAAGGATAGCCACTATCGACGTATTTAGTTCCGTTCCAGTAAAACCAGTGGCCTGTTGCCTGGTCAATGTATGGGCCTTTATTTTCTAGAGTTCCTACCAGTTTCCTTATTGTCATGTTATAACCTCACTTTAATATTATATATTTTATTATGTAATTTATTATATATTTTATTATCTATTTTATATAAGGTATATATCTTTGCCATCATCACAGCCTTCCCATTCCATATACAATTTGTTATCTTCCCAAACGAATCTGACATCATTTACAATAGCTACGTCCGGAAGCTCACAATATGTAACTCCATCAGCATCTTTAACATAATTGGCCTGCGCCATGATGTTGGATTCTGAAGGAATAATCATATTGACGACATGAGTTATTTCATCCTGTTCAAATGAGCAGTCCCCCAAATCGATACAGTTTTGAGATTCAGGATACATTTCAATCTCTGACATTTGCCTGTAGACTCTAATGTATTGTGTATCTTCGTTTTCCGTTAGATTAACGATTGAAAGTAATCTTAAATCATGGCCTTGAACTGGATTACACTCGCCGTCACTGTCGATGTAGATTCTTGTATTTGGCAATATATCTGCAGGTGCCGGCCTTTTGAGTTTCAATCTGAAGACATCGCCCAATACGGCCACGGCCACTAAAGTTAATCCTGAAGTCTTGACCTGTACTTTACCTAATAGATATCCAAAAGCAAGTTCACCCGCTTTGGCTTTTCTGACTATAGTATGCTCCATTGTGGATGATTCATCCAACGTTACCATTTCACCAACTGCACATTGATTGGAGCAAATCCAAGCCGTATGCTCTTCATTAACATAGCTTCTGTCCCCTTCATCAAGCAGGCAAGCTATTACGTCCATTTTTTCTGAATGTTCCAGTCCTGTTGGATATCCCCGTCCATGTCCAATTGTTGAGTTTACATCATAATCGATTATCATTTTAAAACACCCAATCCCAATTCTTGTTAATTATTTTATCTGGAATATGAAGTCCAGTATCCTCCATGTCATCATCATTAGCGTCCCACATTAACGTCGAGCCTCTGTAGGCCTTAGTGTATTCATGACTTCCCTTATATAAACGAATTCCAGTTTTAGTTCTTTCCGTTACTGTTACTGTTGGAATTCCATTAGCTGCAAATAATGGTGATGGAAATATGAGTAACCATTTTAGATCAACATAATTAAAATCTTCAAAATCTGTTGTAGCGTAAAATGTTGGAGATATTTGAATTTCAGCATAGTTGTTTTCATAAATCTTGTCAGGATTGTTTCTGCTGAATCCTTCTAGATAATCTGAGCTATTTGAAGTTCCAGTTCCTACACGACCATGACGATGATATTGTTTATAATTTCCTTCTTCATCACTGCCTGAAGCATAAGCATCAAATGAACTGACCATTACTAAAGTCTTTTCACCATTAAACATGCAATAGTCCTTTTCCTCATCAGCCCAGTAGCATGTTGTACCTTTAGTATCTACTCCATATGTTGTGAGACTACCGTCAACTTGCATCATGACATTTCCAAAAGTTGAACCATGATATGTTGCATTATCATTAACATCAACATTGCCTCCAATACGTTTAAATCTGGCTACAGTAACACGATTATTACTTAAAGATTGACCTGAAGCAAATGTTGTAATTAAATCCGTTGGAGAAGTTCCGTCAAGGTTAGGAACGAATCTGGCTCTAAGAAATTGGCCTCCATCTGTTGAGTCATTGTTGATACTTAAACCTGAGTAGTTCATGAAAAAGTTTGAGTATGTATCATAGTTTGCATCAAACATCAACACTTCACTGCATGTTGTTAAAGTGCTTGAAAAAGTTGTTCCTGTATCATAGACATCTAAAAGTAGCATTGTGGTTTGTGAAATCTTGTTGGTTGGAACTTTTACAAGCATGGCAGGAGGTTGTGTTCCATAAGCTGGAAGGTATAATATGCTACATTCTGTGTTGTCATCTGTTTTGATTTTCAGGTTTTTCAAATCACTTCTAAAAAGATTAGCGTAAGAACTGCTTGTGAGATTATCCAAAAAGATATAATCATAGTTTCCCAGATAACTACTGCTCCTTTGGTTGTAATTACTCATTAGAATATTTATTTTTAATTCTTTTTGCAATGTCATACTTAACATTTATATTACTTATTTTATATAAAATATATAATAAAAAAAGTAATAAAAACTATTGCGCAGAACATTATCCTGAAAAATCAATCCTTTAATAAAGAATTATTTGATAAAAATAAGTAAAAATTATCAATGTTCACTTAAATTTTGACATGGTTTCTACAAGGTTAAAATATCTTCCAAAAAATATTTTCAAAACATGACAATTGCATCTTTATATACTAAAATTAAATTTAGAAAATAAAAAATGAAAACAAAAAAGATTATGCTAATTTTAAAATTGCATCATTGCCATAAAATTCGAACACAAAAACAATTTATATTAACATAAATATAATTATCATTAGATATCCTATGGCTAAAGACAATTTAAAACTTGAAGAATTACGAGCTATCTTTAATAGAGAAAATTATAGAAAAGATAGTCTGCAAAGTAAAGCATCCTATTTTCTGGGAGTTATCTCAATTGTAGTTACCATAATTTGTACTAATTTTAATCTCTTCAACCCAATTGACAAATACTTTTCTTATGTTGGAGGTTTTATTTTATCTGGTTTGATATTGTCTTTTTTATTATCACTTGGTTTTTTTGCATACATATTTCTTCCTAAAAATTACACACATCCTTTTGATTTTGATAATTTTGATGAATCTGTAGAAAATCTTGACAGAAAAAAAGATGAACTTGAAGAATCATTAGAAGACCAGTATATTACTTCAATTAAAACAAATCATGATTTGAATAACCAACTAGTCTTAAACTTAAAAATTTCGGTAATTTCTTTTTTAATCTTTTTGATATTCTATTTCCTTATGGTGTGTTTATTATGAAATGTTCTGACTGTGGTAAAACTCTTAAAAAATATTTTGCATTTAGTGAGAAAAATGAAAAATATTATTGTATGGATTGTTGTTATAAATATGTTAACAAAGGTATTGTATTCTTTAAATGTAAAAACAATAAATTAATTAGACTTAATGTTGGAGTTAGTGGTGCTGGTAGAGGAGATATTCATGATAAGTTCTATGAAAATAATAAATGGTTGTTAACACATAGAAAAATATGCGAACATGCATTAAGTAAATTTAACGAAAATAAACCAATATTTTTTTGCGAAAATAGAATAATACTGTGCCACGACTGTTTTTACAAATCTAATTTCGATATTGCTGATCCAATATTAAAATTAAATGCAAATAAATTCATGTGGTTAATTCCATACACTTATGACCCTTACAATCTAAAATTTGATTTTACTTGCAATAATACTGGAATTAAAGGAAATTGTGTTAATTTGAATTTATCTATTGAAAATAATAGAAAATATCCAATAACGGACATATGTATTAAGATTGAAGCATTTGCACAAGACATTGAACATTACTGGGGAGAAGCAAATCCCACCAAATATTTAATTTTAAAAAAAATTCCTATTGAATCTATTAACCCTAAAGAAGAAATACATCTTCCGTTAGACTGTTATATTCCATTAGATGATGAAGTTAAAGAAAATGATTTTAATGATTATCCATTTGAAGACGAATATTATGAATTTCAAGAACCTAATAAGAAATTAAAAGTACCAAATAATTTAAAAATATTTGTACATTTTTCTTATAAATCATATACTGGTTTCCAATATTATAGCTATGTTAAAAGTAAGGAAATTAAATTAAAATCCAAGAAAAGGTGAAATATTGAAAAGAACAAAACAACATAGAATTGATGCAACTGCAAAATCTATTCTCATGAAAATAAGTCCTAAAAATTGGTCTCTTTCAGAACTTAGCGAAGATTATGGTATTGATTATTTCGTACAAGTTTTTGATAAATATACTGATGAAGCCACAAATATTTCATTTATAATTCAACTAAAAGGTACAGAAAAATATAAAAAACATGGAAATCATGTTAAGTTCCAAATAAGAACAGATTACTTGAAATATTACTATAACAAAGTGGACAAACCAGTGTTTTTAGTAGTTGTGGACGTTATTAATGAAGAATATTGTTGTTTATTTATTCAAAAATATATCAATGAAGAATTAAACATTAAAAGACCAAATTGGAAATCACAAGAAACTGTTACAGTAGACATGCCAATTAAAAACACCTTTTCAAACCCTAAAATTATAGAGCAAGTTGCAGAAAAAGGTTCATCATATTGTAATTTATTAATATATGGTATTCCGACTCAAGAACTTATGTGGAAAGTTAAAAATATAACAAATGACCCTATAAAAAAATCTGAAGATTTGAAAAATAAATATTCTGAAATATATATTGCTCAAACAAGGGTTGGTTTTGAATTTATACAAAATCAAAATGATTCTATTAATGCTAAAAAATCTTTTCAATCTATTTATAATAAAACAAAAGATGATAAAGACAATATAATTCATCATTTAAATTCTATTGCTGCATTAATTTCATTTTGTAATTTGGAAAATAAAAAACAATTATTCCATTTTATCAATGAAGGATTAGAATTATCCATAGAAAATAATATTACATATTTTGAATACTATTTTAACGGTCTAAAACTAGAAAGCCAATCTTTAATTTTGCAAAATGAATTGCAAAAAAACTTATTAATACAGAAAATATCCGAAAATAACAACTCTTCTAATAAAATTAAGGAATACTTGAAAAAAAAGATATATATTGAAAATAACCAACTTTACACATTTTATGGAAATTTTATATTATATCTAATAAAAATTATGGATAATAAAGAATTATATATGTTTCTTGAATTAATGAGAATGTTGCTTGGTGTGTTAATTAATCATGTCTATATAACTTATAATTTTACAACAAAAGATGTTTTAAATTTAATGTTGAACAGAATTGAACAATTAATAGCCATATTTTCTAAGATTATAGATGTTTCAACAGATTTTTCTCATTATAAATACGAATTTTATAAATACAAAATACTTTATCATTACCTTAAACAAGATTGTTATCCTACAAAATTACTGGAAGAATATGAAGAATTAGCCAAACAATATGATGTAAAGTACCATATTAACTTAATAAAAAGTTTAAAAGAACAAATATCCAAGCCAGTGCCAAATAAAGATTTTTCAGATATAACCTACAATGATTTACTAGAATTATATGAAAAATTATTATTAATTGAAGGAATTGATTTGAAGAACAATAATGATGAAACTATTAATTTAAAACAAGCAATCAAAGACCTTAATCCAAAAAGAATATTGGACAATTGCATACATTTAGAATTATGTTATGTTCCTAATGAGATTCCATCTAAGTTAAGATTATATTCTGAAGGACTAAAAATATTATATTGTAAATATGGAAAAATAAAATCAAATTGTAATTTAGATAAAGCTTTTGCTAGTTTCAATAATGAATTTTGTAGCAATTGCAAATACAAAACAACACAGGATATTGAGTGGAACCTTGAAAAGAAATCTTATGTGAAATCTAATGAATTTAAGAAAATTTTAAAAGATAAGTATTATTATGATTATCAAAAAGGAGAATATTAATGTTAAAATACTTCAAAAAAATTATAAATTTAGTTTTTGATAACCTTTATGTATTCTTAATCTTTGTATATTTTTTCATGATTTTAGGAATATGTACAAAACATTATTTTAAATTACCAAATTTTGATTATGGCGTATTAATATTATTATTCATTCCCGAAATATATAATCGAATTATTTATTCTTTAGAAACTCGAGATTTAAAGAGAATTGATAATGACAACAACTTAAATAGCAAAGAAAAACAAAGAAAAAAATCAAAAATTGATTCAAAATATATGACTTCAAAATTTATAATATTAATAAGATTTTTTCTAATAATAATCATTTCATTTAGTTTTGGGGTTTTAATTCATAGAAACTACAGTATAAGTATGATTCAATTTATTTCTACATTATTATATGGTTTTTTCATGTCCGCTTACTTAGTTTATACTTTTTTATATGAAGCAGATAATAGGAAAAGAGCAGAAAACTTCTTTAACATGAAAACGTTACTGCCTCTTCTTGGGACTATACTAATTATATTTAATTTCATTTTTGAAGATATTATCAAAATTATTGCTAATTTATCAAAATACAATTATTCTATGTTTGCATTAACTTTCGCATTATTATGTGCGACATTATCTGTTTTATCATTTACATACGCAATGGCATTAAACTCAACTAACGAACAGGAAAAAGAAACTAAAAACAACATGCTAAAATCTGGCGAATATTATTTCATATCCACAATCTTCTGCCTGTTCTTTTTATCAAGTTTGTTTATCTTATCTTACATTTTGAATTCAGTGGATTTATCCTCATTAGACAATATAAACATATTTAATAGAGAATATTTCACAATTGCAAATTGTTGTGTATTAATGATTGTGTCTTTTTTTATTACATTTATTTATTCTATGAAATATTTATTAAAAGGCATTTACTTATCATTGAAAAATTTACCATTTGACTATGACTTGTTTAATAATTAAAATGATGAAAATAAGGTTATTTAAAAATAAAGAAGTTATTTTAGGCATTAATAATAATTTTTTCAAAGATAAACATATACTTTTTAAAAGAGAAGAATATTTTTAGAACATTACTTCAGATAAATTCATTATAAAATTACTTAGAGAAAATATTTAACATTGAAAATAAAAATAAAACATGAACTATTATGGGTTGAAACAATGTTAAATGAAAAAAAGAAATTAAGGATAACTCCGAAGATAAATTAAACAGACTAAATTTTGCCGAAAATTAGCCTCAAACATTCAAAATTACAAAAGGTCAGGTGAATAAGAATTGGCGAGCAATATACTATATGGAGGAACCTACCCCTGCCAACCGGTTCCGCAATACAATAGATGAATAAAAAGATAAGAATGCTTGTTCCATCATATTCCATCCGACCGAAGGTCAGACTGGATGCCTTGAGCGACAGAGAAATGCCCTACTATATGCCTAGCAATAATAGATTTGTCAGATTTAAGGAACAGGGGATTGCCCCTGTTCCGGGGTTAAGTTTTGTAAACATTAGTTTGTCGACTCCAAGGAAGGGGGCTTGTCCCCCATTCCGAGTCGGTAAAATGACAAATGAAGTAAATTCGGCATTGGCATTCGTGAGTAATTAAAGGGGGGCTTGTACCCCCTTAATTAGGCATTAAGGGTTTCAATGCACGATTTTACCTCACAAGATGAATTGTAAATTTTAAGGGAGAGTGAAACACATCTAAACACTCCCCCATAACTAAACAACGAGCAATAAAACACCATCATAGCTAGATTCTGGTTCTATTGAATCCCATATCCTTTAATATCTTATTATATTCTTCACGAGTTGTAAATGAAGGCTTGTCCTCATCTCCGGTGCTTCCGGTAGATCCGGTTTCAATTACATCTCCGGAGTTTTGGGGATTTCTTCCTCCCGGTGTGGAACCGTCACTAGTGGCTTCGATTTTGATTCTTCTTTCAGCCAGTTTCTCCATAAGTTCCATATCAACATCCCCGGACAATAACTTATCTATTATCTCTTTATCCTGTGCGTTTTCATTATAGTTGAAGTTGTATTTGGCTTCATATTCCTTTATTTTTCTTTCATTTTCATGTTTTCTGAGTTCAGACAATTCTTTTAGAATATCTTCTTTATTATCTATGAAATCTTTATTTTCTTCAATAGCTTTTTTAATCTCTTCATATTTTTCAGATTCTTCTTTTAAAGTGTTAATCTCTTCCTGAAGCTTTCCAATTTCAGCATCTTTTCCTTGCAGTTTTTCTAAAAGCAAATTGGTTGCTACATTAACATCCTTGTTTTCCGCTGCTGGAGGCTGAGGAGCAGGTTCCGGATTTCCAATTTCACCAGTTGTACCAGTTACACCTGTATCCCCAGTTTCTCCGGTTATTTCTGAATTCAACAAAGTTATTTTTCTTGGACTTTTGGTTACACCAACATCTATTAAGCTCATAGTATCAATTCCAAATGTATCTCCATTATCTTTCTTCAAACACAATGTTATTTCCAATGCCTATGTAGACCTTGTCATGTTCTGAGGTTAAAGGAATTCCGCCCCGATAGTTTTCAGCTATCAGCTTTAAATCGTCACTTGTCCATTTCACTGGTTTTGTAAGGCGATCATCCAAGTCCGAATAATCATATAATCCTACTTCAAAAAGTTCATGTTTCATGTTATCACATTTTATTATATTGTTTATTATATATTTTATTACTTATTTTATATAAATATTTATTATATTTCAGTTCCGTTTTCACTTGAGATTCTCTCACCCACAGGCTGTTCCTCTTCAAAGTTACTGAGATAGTTTTTATAGATTTCATCACCTTCAGCTGAAAGTTCCATAATATATCTTAACACATCATCTCTTGAATAGCTGAAATAGACATTTAAAGCTTCATCAATTCCCATCAGTTCAAGCTGCATGTTCAATAACATATTACAATACTTTAACACCCACTTCTGGTCATTGGCCACATTAACAATGAAACCGGTAATAGCTGAATCGTTGATGTATTCAGCAACATTCTGATTGGAGCGCTCATTACCTGCCTGAGACTGAGGAGTTACGAAAGTCCTTAAGATATTATTTCTAAAGATTTCCGTCTGTCTTGTATAATCAGACTGGTAGTTGTTACCTCCCAAAATTTTAGATTCAATTCCAGGAGGCACAATTGCTACATTGCTGTCTGCTGTAGTTCCATAATCCGCATATAAGTTTTCCTTTGCAGTTGATGAAAGTTCAGTGATATACGGACGGCCGTTTGCATCAAGAGAAGGCTTAACTTCAATAATATTATCCTTATTAATTCTTTCAACCTGGTTTCTCTCCAAATTGCATTTGTGGTAGATGTCATCTAGACAGTTCAGGATAATGCTTTGAGCTTCGCCGTAAATCTCATTATACATGAAGTTGATGACCTCACCCGCTTCGTATCTTACCGTTAATGTTCCCTCTTCCACACTTACAAAATTATTGAAGTCTTCGGGAGATCCATTAACAACATCCTTAGGCATTTCATGCAGATATAATTCGACTTCATTATCATCATTGAATTCCTTTTTTAATCCATAGCCATGCGCACCGATTTCCAAGAATACTGGTTTAATGTATTTGCCAATCTTTTTATCCCAGCGCTGAACCGGTTTGATTATTCCCTCACCATCAACCATTCCGCCCTGTAAGATTTCTTTAGCTACTTGGCGGACGTCAATTTTACGAGCCCACAAAATCAAAGTCAATTTCTGTTCCTGTGAGAGTTTATTGTCCCTATCTACAAGCACAATATTAACATTGGCCTTATCAATTCTGTTTTTCAAAATACCTGAAGTATAACCGTCGAGTTTAATAGCATAACGAGCATTAGCTATTGTTTTATTGATTACTGGAGGAAGTGCATCTGGTAAGTCCAGACCAGTATTGATTCCATCAGTCCGGGGTTGCCTTTCATTTTCTCCCCAATAGCTGCGCTTAGTATTGTACTGTTCAACCCTATTATTCAATAATCTAGTTTTAATAAATGTAGTAATACTCATAATAATCATTTCCAAAAATAAACTTTCATTGAATGAGTCTGTAAAATTTTATAGGCTTATTTGATTTTAAATTTTTTACAGTTGAAGTTTCACTTCGATGAAAATTCGTTCTAATTTTTCTTTAATTTAAAT
>NZ_CACWVY010000053.1 GCF_902764455.1 uncultured Methanobrevibacter sp. | reverse complement strand
AAAATCATTAAGCCATTACAGGGATACAAAGATTCTGGAACTGGGAGCATATCCCGGCAAGAAAGGATTGAAATATTCAACATCCGACCATGTAGTAAGGGATGTTAATGTGGCAACAGGACAATTGACTTTGGATTCACAGATGTATTATTTTGACTTGTATTATGATAACGGATATGTTAAAGCAACAATAAGACATGGAAGTACAAATGATTTCACATATGAAGCAGATATAAGCGATAAGATAACATTCGATACTTTCTATCCGGCAATAATGATTTATGATGCTGGAGGACATATTCAATGGGAAAGCATAAGCGTCGAACCATGGACACATGAGGAGGAATAAATAATGCCAGATACAGAATGGATTGCACTTGGAAGAGTAGTTGGAGATACAGGAGAAAAAGGAGACACTGGTGATGCATTCACATATGGTGATTTCACACCAGAACAATTAGCTGGTTTGAAAGGCGAAACCGGGGACACCGGACCGGCAGGACCTAAAGGTGATTCAGGTGAAAAAGGAGATAAGGGCGATACTGGTGCGAAAGGTGATACAGGAAACAAAGGCGAGACTGGAGCAACTGGAGAAAAAGGAGAAACTGGAGCTAAGGGAGATACTGGAGACACAGGACCTGCTGGAGATACTGGCCCGGCCGGGGCGACTGGCGACACCGGAGCTACTGGTGTGGGTACTACTATTAAAGGTTCGTATAATACTTACCAGAAACTGATAAATGCACATCCGGCCGGTAATGCTGGCGATAGCTATTTGGTAAACGGCTCTCTTTATGTCTGGCTTGATAATGCTTGGGAAAACGTAGGAAACATAAAGGGAGACAAAGGAGATACTGGAGATACTGGGCCGCAAGGTGTTAAAGGTGATACTGGAAACACAGGGGAAACGGGAGCTACTGGTGCAACAGGTGCAACTGGACCTAAAGGGGATACTGGAGATGCGGGGGCTACAGGTATTGGTAGTGATGAGGAAGCGGGTTGGAAATTGCCAGTCGATGAAATAAGAACAACAAACACCCTACCTTCAGGCGTTAGTGCAGGTTATCGTGTAGCTATTGTTACCAGTTCTGTTATGGTCATTAAAGAGTATAACGGAAATTCATGGGATACAGAATCACTTGATTCATATTCAGTGATACCATTAAAACATTCAGGAAGCATTCAAATGTACTTGGCAAAATCAACAGGACCTGTATACATGGGAGTCGATTATGGTGTCTTTGGAAAATTCCGCTTCATGACACAGGCAGCATATGATGCATTAAGTGGCTATGATAATGATACAATTTATTTTGTAAGAAGTTCATAAGTGATAGTATGGAATTGTCAGATGAATTGTTAATAGAGATTAGCTATGTGCAAATCTCCAAATACAGGACAAAAACAATGAAAACACTGAATGGTAATGTTAAAATACCAAGTGCAATTGCCAGAGATTCGGGGATAAGGACAAATCACATTTCAAAAGTATTATCTGAGCTGAAAGCGCATGAACTGGTTGAATGTATCAATCCTGAAGTCAAAAAAGGCAGATTGTATAGGTTGACTGATAAAGGAGAGAAAGTAACTGAAAATTTAAATGATTCTGATGAAATTTAATTTAAGTATTCTTTAATGGTTATTTCTCCTTTATTTTTAAACCACATATGTAAATTTATCTTAGATAAGGGTTGTGATAGGATTTGAAAGAAGAATATGGTTTAAATATTGTATTTAATATGAAAACGTATGCACAATTAAATTTAGAAGAAGGAAATTCATATGAATTTGAAATTAATGATTATACTTTTAAATTAACAAATCTTGAAAATAGTGATGCATATTCAATGATTATTAAACCGATTGATAATAAAGAACATGCAGAATCAATATTAAATAAGTTTAAAATAGCATTGATAATGTTTGTATTAGAATATAACTTTGCAACTATTGAAATTGATGAAGAAATAAAAGATGCAAATATACTTGATGAACCAAGATATGTTGAAGATGATTGGTTAGTTTCTGGTGATTTTGATTTAGACAGAACTATGATGTTTCCTTTAATTCCAAATTTAGTTCAGTTTACTTCAGGTCAGCTTTCTTTCACTAATTTATTAAATATTGAGAATTTAGTCTATAATATTGAAAAAACGGATGAACTAAATATTGATTGCATTATTAATGATGAGAAATTAATTCTTGCTTTAGAAATATATTCCAAATTATCACAATATCATTTTAAAGCACAATTTTTAGATTTAATTACAATTTTAGAAATTTTAAAACCAAAATATCAAATTTCTAATAACTCAATGAAACATTTAGATATGATTAAAAAATACATTAAAAAACTTAGGGATGACGATAGTGAAAAGAATAGTGAAGAGTATGATGAACTTAACAGATATTTGAGTTCAATGAATTTTTGGGATGAAAAATCAATTAATAAATCATTAAAGATATATGTCAATGAAAATAGAGTGAGTTTTGGAGATTATGGAAATATTGAAACAAGATTAAAAGATGCTTATGACATTAGAAGTAAATTAATCCATAATGGGAAAATAAGTGATGAAAAAGAGTTTTATGAAAAATATCAATTTTTAAAAGATTTTGTAAAAGAATTATTATTGGATAGGATTAATGACTATAAGAATTAATTTCAATAAAGAACAATATTTTAAAAATTAGTAATATGAATTGATTATTATTTTCAAATTTAGTAAATGAGGTATATAATGTCTTCATGGAAAATACCTGTGCCTAATGATGGAAAACATTTTGAAAATTTGTGTTGTGAATTGTGGAAAAGAATTTGGAAAACAGATAATGTAAAACCTTATCTACGTCAAGGTTATTCTCAAAATGGCGTGGATTTATATTATCAATCAGATGAAGGGATTCATGCAATCCAATGTAAATGTGTTAAAAAATTAACTGTAAAACAAATTTCTAAAGAAATTAATTTGGCTAAATCATTTAAACCTAAATTAAAATCATACACTATAGCTACAACTGTTGAAAGCAATGATAAGTTAACTAATCATGTTTTAATCGAATCAGAAAAATCAGATTTTCAAATTAATATAGTTTTTTGGCAGGAAATTTTGTCAGAATTAAAAAAGAGCTCTAATTCAGATATATTAAAAGATTATTATCCAGAAATTTATCGTGATGAAGTACATATATTAAATATTATTAATGATGCAAATTCACATTTTCAAAACGAAGATTTCACAGAGTTAGAAATAATTTTGAATACATTAAGAGAGTTTTGTTTTGATTTTAATAAAGATGCAAGATATGATTTCCATATTCTTGATGGAAAATTTAATTTATTATGTGGCAAACATAAAGAGGCAGGATCATGTTTTCTTGAGGCATATGAGTTTTCTGAAGAAAATATGGATTCTAAATATTTTAAAGCATTGGGTTTATTTTATACTGGTCATAGAGATGATGCAAGGAACTTATGTAATGAAATTCTAGAATCAGATAATTTAAATGAAAATGCTTATTCACTTTTAATATTAATCGATAAGGATATAGTTATTCCTGATGATTTAAAAAATTCTTCAAGAATATTATATAATAAAGCATTAGTCAAATACAGAGAAAATGATTATGGTGAGGCATATAATCTATTAAAGAGTTGTGACTTAGAAAATAAATGTTTTAAACTTATTACTTGTGCTACAACTAGATTTATTTTATTACAAAAAGATGAAAATTATCCTTTAAATATTCATATGGAAGATAAGATAAAACTTAAAAAAATTGAATGTATATTTCAACGAGCCATAGATAAATTGTCAGATACCATTTTAAAATATCATAAGGATTCCTTCTATAATTTATTATCTCTTAATTCTTTAACTAACAATTGGGATTTATTGGATAAGAATATTCAACGAGGATTGAAATTAGGTTTTGATGATGATGACTTTATCTACCATAGGGCTAATTTTTTAAGTGTTAATGAAGAATATGATGATGCAATTGATTTAATAAGAGAAAATGTTAAAGAAGATATTAGATTCAGTAGATTATATGCTAAAATTTTATATGATAAAAAAGATACGGAATCATTAATAGAATTTTTGGAAAATTTAGTACATTCTCTTGATAAAAATTCCACTGATTTTATTTTTTGTGTTGATATGCTATTAGAATCTTATTTAAAACAGGATTCATCAGATAAAGCTATTGGTTTAGCGAAAACTATCAAAAATGATTTTTATCAATATTTTTTCAAAGCTAATGTCTGTAATTCGCATAGTGAAAAAATCAAATTATTGAATGAATGTTTAAATGATATTGGTTATGCACCACTCATATTTAAACTGAATTTAGCAAAGCTTTTTACTGGAGAAAACGAATTTAAAACTGCTATTTTGATTTATGAAGATTATCTGAATATTTCTGAATATTCTCCATTTTTAGAAGATTTAATATATTGTTATTATAATGAAATGGAATATAAAAAAGTAATTCTAATATGTGAAAGTTTCATAGAAAAGGGAGAGTTTTTTAGATTTCTATTTGAATTTGAAATTAAATGTTATACTAAAATTAATGATTTTGATAAAGTCTTGGAATTAATAAATCTTTATTGCACGAAACATGAAAAAACTTATTTCATGGAATTTTTAGAAGCTAGAATAAATCTTATTCAAGAAAATTATGAAGATTTAGATTCATTTTTAAATAAATCTGTCGATTTTAGAAAATTAGGTTGGAGTTTATCAAAAGAATTTTACAATTTATTTTATTTGAGGTGCACAGCTTCTCCAAAATTGTTAGAATTTTTATTTGAAATCAGAGAAATATATAAAAATCATGTTTATGCTCATGAATGGTTTTTAATTGAAATGTTAAGATTAAATCTAGATTTTATTAAGCCATTGAAAGTTGATTATGATATGGGAGTATTAATAGATATCGATGGTAATGAAAAATGGATATATGTAACTGATAATCTTGAGTACAATTTGAATATTAACCAATTTAATTATATTGATTACTTAATTGATTTTAAAATAGGGGATGAAATAAAATTAAAAAATGGTTTTAATATAATTATTTTAGATATATTAAATAAATATCACTATGCCTTTCAAAGAAGTCATTCATTATTAACTGTTAGTGAAACAGCAAATGTGCACTCATTTAAATCGAATGATATTGAAGAATTGATTAAAACAATTTCTAAATATGCTTCAAATCGTTCTAAATTATTTGAAAACCTTAAAGAAACATATAACAAAAAGCAAATTCCATTTGCATTCTTTTCAAAATTTTCGGGTTTAGATATTATTGATATTTATTTTTATTTAAAGACATTAGGGTTAAAATCTTTTGCATATAATGAAAATTTGAATTCAAATAAAAAATTAGTGTTTGATATTTCATCTTTCATCACAGCTTATCTTTTAGATATATTAGATTTAATTAAAGACAATTATAATATTGCTACATCATATTCTGTACTATTAATTTTAAAAGAGATAATGACAGGTCTGGAATCAAATGTAGGTCGTGAATCATTTAGTATGGTTGAGGATAATGGAGAAAATTTCATTGTGGATAATAATTATGAATATAAATATAACTTAGTTAAGACTTTAGTGGATTTTATTGAGGTCCATTGTGATTTAATTCCATCATATAATCTATTTGAAATAAATGACAAACAAAAAGTCATTATTAAGACATTAGACGAATCTTATGTTAATGATGTTGTATTAATTGCTATGGATGGAAATACTTTAATTTCTGATGATTTGTCTCTAAAGTTGTTTGTATCCGAGCCGTTTGATATTGAATCCTGTGGTTCTTTAACGTTAATTCAAGATATGTTATCTAAAACGATTATTAGTTTAGATATGTATAATAAATTGATTTCTCAATTGTTTTTATTAAACTTTAATAATGTTCCTTTAACTTCTGAAATAATTTATGAGTCTATAAAAAATGAAGAATATGATGTGATATTTAAGTTTTTAATTAATTATTACAAATATCCAAAGAAGAATTTTGAATTAATCTCTAATGAGCTAATTAGAAAATTGGATAGAAGTAATGTCATTGAAAATATTTTTATTAAGTTGATTAGTAATACTTTAAGAATTTAACTTAATAAAAAAATTAACAAATTTAATATTGGATTTAGATGGATTAGTATTAATCTGTATTCTAGAAGTATGGTGCTATGTACTTGATTAATCAATATCTTCAATATTTAATCCTTGTTCTATATATTTTATTTTTCGTCTTTCTAAGTCTTTAACTGTTTTAAAAAATGAAGGATTTAAAAAATTGAATGCTTGATTTAATACAGTATTATATGAAGATAATATTTTTAATTCTTCTAATTCATTTCTTAGCGTTAAAGCAGTGATTCTATAACGATTAATACTTTTTCTTTTATTAAAAATATCTTGTAAGTCATCATATTCGCATCTAGTCGTGCTTGAATTTTTTCTACAGAAAATATCAGTTCTTTTATATTCTGTAGATTCTTTAATAGGTAAAAATGGAATATATTCTGGTGTAAACTCAATTTTGATAATTTTAAAGGATTTATTTTTTAGATTATCCCATTCATCCCTTTCATTATAGTCAATTTGATAAATCTCATAACTTAATTCATGAGGTAAATATTTTGCCAATTGCTTTTTCATATCTGTTGTATCGGTATTGCTTTCAAGTCCACATGGTTTAAGTCCATTTTCAGTTTCTTTTACACCTAATATAATTATGCCTCCATTTGTATTGGCCATTCCAATAATGTGTTTTGCTAGAATATAGTCTTTAATTTCAATTTCTTTAAATTCAAAATCATCATATTCAGTAGTTAAATTATTTAACGAATCTTTTAATGTAACTCTATTGGGATCATCAAATAATTTAGCAAAATTTTCTTTAATACCCTTCATAATATTCACCTTATAAACTTATATCAATAATTAAGTAAATCACAAATTGTAAATTTTTTCATATTTCTTTTTTGTTACATGAATCAAAAATATTCATCTTATGTTAATTTATAGATAATTTTTATTTTCTTCATTTAATTATTTTCAACTCTAATGTTTCCTTTTCAGTATCAAGAATCCATTCTAATTTGTCTCCAGATTCAATATTCAATGCTTTTACATATGTTTTTGGTATTGTTGTAATCAGGGAAATTTCACCTTGATTTCTAATTTTTGTTGTTTCTTCAATATTCATATTTAAGTGTATATAATTTATCTTAAATAACATTTTTGCATTGTTTAAGTAGTTAAATAAATAACATTTAAATAACATTAGGAACATATAGTTACTCAAGTCATGTAAAAAACATAATTTTATATGAATTAATTTTGATAAATAAAAATATATTTGAGGTGACATGGATGCCATATGCTATTGATTTATTTTCTGGTGCAGGAGGGATGAGTGAAGGAATTATTCAAGCGGGATTCCATATTTTATTCTCTAGTGATATTAACGAAGCTGTGCAGAAAACATATGTAAATAGGCATAAACAATTAGGTTTAATACAAGGAGTTAATACTCATTTTGAATTAGCTGATATAAAAGATTTAACAGGTGATTCAATAAGAAATTCAATAGCTAGCCTTGAAATTTTTAAAAATAAAGAGATTCCTCATATTGATGCCATATTTGGAGGACCTCCTTGTCAAGGTTTTAGTAGGGCAGGTAGAAGAGATCCTAATGACCCTAGAAACAAATTATTTAAAGAATATGTTCGTGTAATTGATGAAGTCAAACCAGATTATGTTGTTTTAGAAAATGTTGCAGGATTCTGTGATATGAAACTTTATGACTTTGAAGGTTTACAAGGGCATAAATATGATGATCAAGTTATTCCAGATATTCTTAAAGAAGAATTGGATTTGATTGGATATGATATTTTAGAACCAAGAATTCTTAATGCTGCTGATTATGGAGTTCCTCAAAGAAGAAATAGAATTATCATAATAGCATTTAAAAAGGGTATGAAACCCCCAAGCTATCCTAAACCAACACATAATAAAGATAATATTGTTTCACTTCAAGATGCAATTGGTGATCTTATTGGTAATCAAAAAATAAAAGAAGAGGTTAATCCTGATTTAACACAATATCAATTAGATTCAATTAATGGTAGAACACCCAATGTTAATGGGAAACCTATTGCTTCTAGAATGATATTAAATAATGATTTATCTAGACATTTGCAGTTGATAAAAGAAAGATTTTCTTTATTTGAAGAAGGTGAAACAGGAACTAATTTAAGAAATAGAATCCTGACTGAAGGAATTGATTTATCTGATAAACATACATTGTTAAATCATTTAGTTAATAATTCCAACTATACAAAGGATGAAATTATTACTAAATTTAAAAATGCTGATGTCGATGACAAATTAGTTGATAGTTTATTAACTAAAAAGAATATGAGGCACAGATTAAATAGAAACGAACCTTCAGCCACTATTGTTACAATTCCTGATGATTATATTTCTCCATTTGAAAATAGAACTTTGACTGTTCGTGAATCTGCAAGACTCCAGTCTTTTGATGATAGTTTTGAATTTTTAGGTAAAAGAACTACTGGTGGAAAAAGAAGACGTGTGGAAGTACCTCAATACTCCCAAGTAGGCAACGCTGTCCCACCATTATTAGCTAAAGCTGTGGCTTGTGAAATTTTAAAAGTTATTGAATAGTTAAATCATATTCTTTAGGTTCAGGGAATAATTTATTCAAATCTTTTTTATTTAATCTAAGTGCAAATTGCCTCCAATAAGGACTTCCATTTGGTTTAAAATGCATTCCAATGGATAATCTAATTGTGTTATTCATTATTAGTAATGTTAATAAATGTGTATTTGGATTTTTTGTATGAATGATTTTGTTATATTTAAAATGTTCTATATTATTAATATATTTTGATTCTGCTTCAATCCAAAAAGTTTCTTTATGTTTTTCTTCAAGAGAGTCTTTTAATTCATTTAAATCCCATTCAATTACTTCACCATTTCTTGTATGAACAACCATTAATTTTGTTTCATCATCATCAATATCTAAAAATAATTCTTGCGTATTTGGTTTGCCATAAAAAATATCACAATATAATTGCACTCTATTTTTTTCTTCTCTATAATATCCATAGTTATTCAAAACATCTGTTGTAGATTTGCAAGGACTATTTTCCCAGTCAGGACGTTTATTAAAAAGTTGAACATTTCGTGTATCTGTATAAGTTTCACGAGTAGCTTTTAATTCTATTCCTTTGTAATCTGGTTTGGCTTGTGAATTTGGTGGAATGCCAAGTTCATGTTCTAATGTCATACCTACACCAGTGTCTCCAGATACAACTGTAGGTATAAATCCTTTATTATGAATATCCTTGATTTTATTATATAATTCATGAGCTATGGACTGCTTTTCTTGTGATAATTTCAATAATTCTTGATATACATATCCTTTTTCGGATAATGATTCTTTAATGGTTTCATCTGTTAAATTAATGATATACAATTGTTTTTTATCAGTAGCTAATGCAATAAAACTGTTTGCATCACAATAAGTTTTGATTCCTCTAAACCATATTCTCGGATCTCCTTTTTTGGTTTTTGGACGATATAGTGAAGTTACTAATTCAACTGTCGTATCATGTAAAATCATTTTAGTGGGTAATTCCACACCATGTTCTTTTTGTCCTTGCCCTTGTGTTTCATAATCGTGTAACTTATTTTTTCTTAAAAAGTTTCTAACAGGTATAGTGGCATCAATAATACCTTTTGTATATCCTGTTTCTGTAATGTATAAAAAGGACATGTCTAAGTTAAGTTCAGAAAACAAAGGTAAATATTCTTGTAAATCTGCCCAATTTTCTTTGTTCATATTAATCACAACTTTAGTTTTATGTTGTAATATTTCCCAATAATCAAAAATAATAATTAATGTACATTAGATACATAAAATATTAAATGTACATTCAAGCATAATTATAAAACATGACAGAGAAGATTGTTAAAGTTAGAGGAAGGCATGGAACAAAATCTTTAGATATAACAATACCTGCGGAATTAAGTGAAAAATTTGATATAAATGCAGGAGATTTATTTAAAGTTAAAATCATAAAAGATAATGACATATTAACTATAAATTATCAATTAATTTATAAAAATTAATTTCATAAAAAAATAGTATGTATTAAAGAAATAATAAAAATAATTAATTGTTTCTAAATAGAATGAAGATTTTTTTTGATATTATGAGAAATATAAAAAATGAATTTAATAATGTTATAAAAGGTATTTTAGTTTCTTTAATATCTAACATATTACTTGATTTATATAAACATGAGTTTAGCATTTCAAAAATTAATTTTGATAGTTTAATTTCAACATTTGTAGAATTTTGGTGGTTAGTTTTAATAATTTTTATTTTAGCATTATTAAGATTTAAAATGAAAGAAAAACCACATAAAATAAACTATCATCATCGTCATGCTGATTTTGTGGGTAGATGCCCTATTTCACATGATGGTGGACTTTGGGAGGTTGTTGTTGAAGAAATTAATCCATTAATTACTTATAATACTGGTGAATCTAATATTCATTATTATATCGATAAGTTGCGGTGTACTAATAAACTAAATAATGGAGAGCCGTGTTTAAGTGAATTATATCTTATTGATATTGGATTTTGTTATTTAGAGAAATGTGACAATTGTTCTTTTAAAAGATTAACATTAAAAAGTCATGAGAAAGAAATATCTGAAATATTGACTAAAATTGATGCTTTGATTATAAGAAAAAGTATTAAGGACTGTGATGAATTATTAGATGTATTGTGCAATGAAAAAAAGTTATAAGTTGCTAAATGATTTTTTAATGTATTCAAAGAGATTTTTATTTTTAAAAATATCATTATTGTGTATAACTAATAGTATGTTGTTTTTCAATAAGAATAAGTCATTTTAATTTCATAATTCTCATTAACAGTATAATTTTGATTTATTCCTTTGTTATACTAATTTTAATCGTTGTTATCATGTGTTACGGATAATATGGGGTTTACTAAATTTTTAAAAAAGTAGCTATTATATATAAATATTTATATATTATAAGTAATAAATTAAATAATAAATTAAGTAATATTTAAGATTTAAGTGGAGGACATAAATAATGCCAGATTCAATTATTTTACTTGAAGAGAGAAAAGAGGTCACAACTTTCTTATTGGACGAAGGTACAATTACTGCAACCACCGTAACTACTCCTACTGGAGAAACTCCGGGATATGAGTATGCAGGAAATAAAATCAAGGTCGATGATGCTGTCACATTATCAGCCAATTCAGATATCGGAAAACCTACAGTTAAAAAATATACTGCAGCTGAAGGCGAAATCATTTTGGGCATTGCAGTCAACGATCCGGTCACAATGACTGGAGGTAAAAGAAAAACCGCAATATTAGTATTGGGACATTTATTCAGATTAAAATTAGCTAGTGGATTATCCAACATTAACGTTAAAGATAGAATAGCTTTAACAAGCACTGGAGCTATAAAATCTGATGACGGCGAATATATTGCAATGCATCCAGTAGCCAGCTCAGACGAAGCTCAAACTATTACTGATGAATCAGCTAAAAGATTAAGGCTAGCCAGACTCTTTCCAAAACAGGAAATTAAAGAGAACTCTGATTATTATACTTACTTCAGACAAAACATCAATTTGGATGAGGCCATAAAACGTGGCCTTCTCGGTGAAGCAAAAGATTTGGCACCTGGAGCATCCCTGCAGGAACTCAATATCAGAAAACCTGTAACCGACACCATCAGCATTGATACTGTCGGAGGAGTCCTAAACGTTAATAAGGATGTCTTTGACAGTGACAGAATCTCTTTTGAAGACTTATTAGCAGATGTGGCAACACTTATCGCAAATAAAATCGAATACAATATCTACGACACCATTGTCAGTTCAGCAAAGGTTCCAAAATACAATACCACACAAACCGAAGACACAATGGAAGCTTTCGGACAGTTTGTTATCAAAGCACAGGAAGCATTCAAAGGAAGTTCAGGCGCCGGTGCAGACTTAACAATAATGGTTGAATCCTATAGGACATTAAGTTACATCAAACAATTGGCTTACATCTCAAATAAGTCAGTACAGCCAATAGAAGAGATTCAGGCTTATTATGGTGTTGACAACATTGACTTTTTAGGAACAACCCATGCAGACGGTGGATCAATGCTCGGCGAAAAGGATTATATTGCATTCGATATCAGAAATGCCCCATTAACAGTATTGTATTCCAAATCTTCAGGAACAACTGTTGCGCCTATTACATCTGATCCGGAAATTGCTGACTTTTATCCAATCATTGAAATCATGAGAAAGGACATCTATGATGAATTGCCTCAGTATACAAAATTATTCATACAATCCAAGGTTGGTGTTTTATTAAACAAACCACATCTTGCATTAACAGGAAAATGCAGGCCATAAGGTGATATTAATGTTGACAAAAGGAAATGATGCTAAAGTTCAAGATGAAGTGATGGCGCAGATTGTTGCAGACACTTCAGCCAAATGGATGAAATTCACAAGATTAATTCCAAAGCAGGAAATTGAGGAAAACTCCCAATATTATACTTATATGTCTCAGAGAGTCAATATTGATGAGATAATTGACAAAGGACAATTGGGTGAGGCTAAAGACATTGCTCCTGATGCTACTTTACAGGAATTAAACGTAAGAAAGCCTGTCAGTGACACTGTATCCATTGACACTATAGGAGGAGTTCTAAATGTCTCAGCACAGATGCTTGATTCCAACTTAATCAGCGTTCACGATATGCTTCAGGACGTTGGAATACTTATCGGAAGAAGTATTGAGCAAGCAGCTATTAACATGATTTTAAACAACTCTAAAGTGGCAACATACAACTATACTGCAGGTGATGACAGTGGCAAGCAGCTATTAACATGATTTTAAACAACTCTAAAGTGGCAACATACAACTATACTGCAGGTGATGACAGTGGAGTTACCATTTTAAAAGCTCAGGAGAAATTCAAGGAATCCGCTGGAAGCTTCTGTAACCTCAACAGCATGGCAGTCAATTACAAGTCATTGACCACATTAAAATCAGACATGTTCGCTAACAACAGACAGGTTGAACCTGTTGAAGCTATTAAATCATATTATGGTGTTGACAATATTGATCTTTTAGGAACAGCAGTCTGTGACGGTGGATCTGAAATAGCTGAAAAAACCTACATCGGTATGGACTATCAAAATCCCGGAATGAAATTATTATACTCCAGAATAAGTGGTACTACCGTTGCTCCTTTAGGACCTGACGGGGACGTATATGATTTCTATCCGTTAATCGAATTCATGAGAAAGGACATCCGTGATGAACTGCCGATGTATACAAAGTTATTCATACTTACCTCCGTAGGTGTGTTAATGAATGCACCTAACAGAATCATCAAAGGTAAATTCAGAGCATAAAATCATATTTAATCTCCTAAAGAAAAATGTTAGTGAAGTTTTAATTGCTTTTTCTTCACTAACTTCTTCTGCTATTGTTAACTCCTAAACAGTTAATATGTAAAAATAGCTATATTATATAATAGAGGCTATAAAAATGAAACTAATCCTAGACACTGAAAATTCACATCCGACAACAATAACAGTCAAAGGAAAAGAAATAAAACTACTTTTAATCGAATCAAGCATACTGATTGATTCAACACAAATAGCCAAAATTTTTGATAAAAAGGAAAAGACCGTA
>NZ_CACWVY010000052.1 GCF_902764455.1 uncultured Methanobrevibacter sp. | reverse complement strand
TAAATTCTTTGAAAATATGTTCCATCAAACCAATTATGCTCATTTGATTTTTCTGATAACATTTGGATTTTGAAAAATCAATATAAACCACTAAATAGTTGTCATCCATTTCTCGTTTTAATTTTTTAAGAAAAACAGTTTTTCCCACACCTCTTATGCCTGTCAATAATAAATCGGGGGCATGGCCTTGGCTTGTTGATTGTAGAAGGTTTTTAATGTTTATTAATTCGCTTTTTCTATTGTAAAACTCTTCATCAGTTAAATTTTGATTAGTCCCCCAAGGTAAGTCGGTCATAATTTAAGCTCCTATATGTACTACAAATTATAGTATGTTTGTTTTATAATATAAATTTTAGTATATACTATAAATTATAGTATGTTTTGGAGGTACTATAAATTTTAGTATATATTTTTTATAGTACTGCTAAATTCCAAGGATAATGTCTGTTCTTTTCTGTATTTCTCATATTTTTGAGTATATTCTTTAAAAACACTTAATTTATGCAAGTGTTTTCTTTAAATTGATTTATATTCATTTTTACTATTTCAAAGTACTTTTCTTTTTCTTCAAATATTTCATTGACAAGCTCCAGAAATTCTCTATCCACTAATCCATCATATTGGATGTTTGTTTCAGTATCTAATATTTTTTGAGTAGAAAGAATTTCCTGAAACCTTCCTTCAATTGGTGGAATGTCAATTATCCCAATAATGTCATCAAGAGTTATTTTTTTTCTTTTATTCGTCATTCAAACCCCTTTTTCCAATGCATGTATTAAATTACTTAAATATTTTTAGTGTACAATTGCTTAGATAAATCTTAATTTTAGACATTCAAAATCATTCTTCAAATCTTTCTAATAATAATTTCCAATCTTCCTTATTAAATCCTACAAGAAAGTCATGTAATTCTACAACGGATTCTATACGGTTCACTTCATCAACAAAGCACTCCCATGCAGTTACTGTGTCAAATTTTTTATATTCTTCAAAAAAATTTTTTTTCAAAGTGGTAATGAGGAGTCCATGTGAGGCATCGGATATTAATACTCCTAATCGATAAATCATATCTTCAATATCTTCTACTGTAAATTGTTTTTCAGTCATTCTATCACATCTTTTATCTGAATTTTCCATTCTTATCATGTTTACATTTTACAAAATGACAACTGCCTATCATTATACTTATTTTTACTCACATGTCATCAATCATTCAATCATCTCCATTTCCAATTCTTCGGATAAAAACCTACTCGATCAATCTGACACTTCGGACAAGACATATGAACAAGATACATATCATTTGCTTCTCCCCTATGCCTATAATTCACTACAATATTATTCATGTTACGAAACCAATCTTTCTGATTACAGGAATATCTGATTTTACTCCTCATAAGATTCCCTCTTTTTCACATAATGCCATTAATATTTCATAAGCATTATTTAAATCCTTATTCTGCTCAATCACTTTACTTAAATCATCTTGTTTTTGGAAATACATTTCAGTCAATCGTTCAATCTCTTTTTCTTGCATAATATTTTTTTGCTGTAATAAATCTATGGTTTCATTGGATTTCAGTAATTCATTTTCTTCATACAACTCATTTAACAAATTGCATACAGTACTATAATTCAATAAGTTATTGTTTTCACAAATTGGTGATTTTTTATTTTCCACATTTTCATTTAGCAATGTAAATCTTTTATTGACCATTTATATTCCTCAATAACTTTTATTTATCTATATTTTATGAATAATTCATTAATATTCTATTATTTAGAATTAATATAGTTTTTGTTTGAAATAAAATCAATTTTACTAAATAAAAGCAATTTTAAGAAGTTAGAGCAATATTACACTATCAATCAATAGTTTTAATTTTTTAAATTTTTAACAGTGTCAAAAAATTTAATTATAACTTCAAAACAAATTTTTCATTAGAGTTTCAGTGCTTGAAATAGATAAGTATCGGAACTTTTTTATAAGTTTTATACGAATTGTTCGTGTTATTTTTGGGTTTCGTTATATAAAATTAAGAGTTTTCAGTGGTCAAAATCGATAAGTATCTGAACTATTCCATTGCTTTTTCATGAACATTTTTTGAAAAACATAGCTGTTCTTGAAAAATTGATAGTCTTTTTTTTAGCAGTGATTCTATCCACTTGCTAAAAAATAATTTAAATTTTTAAATGTAAAATCATTGCATTTTTTCTATTATCTGCTACTTTCATTGAAATTTTTGTAAACAAACCTACTTTTTTATTTAAAATATTAATTGCATCTTTAAAAAAGCCTCGACATTCAATTAATTTGCAATTAGCTTTCTTTGCAAATTCATAGGGATCTTCTATATAAAAATACATTCTTGCTGATGTATTTCCTGTTCGTTTAACATAGAAATTTGTATATTTGATTCCAAATTTGTTGGTAGCATCAAATATCAACTCTGCATTTTCAAAGATATTCTTAACATCACTGAGAAACTTGAGCACATCATTTTCATGGAAGTATTGGAAGACTCCTGAAACTATCATTAATGTTGGAAAAGTGCTGTCTAATTCATCACACCAATCAAGATTGAATAAATCTCCTTTAATGAACTTTTCATTTTCTCCAACATCAATGTATTTTTCCCTTAACTCAATCACTTCAGGTAGGTCAACTTCAATAAACATTGAATTTTTTCTATTAAGTCTATAGTATGATGTTTCAAGACCAACTCCCAAATTGACAACATTGCATTTTTCATGTTTGTCGATGAAATTCTGTGCCATTTGGTCTAAATTGTAACTTCTTGCTACATTTGCTATCATGCTGTATTCTGATGATTTTTTATCAATCTGTTTATTTCTAATTAGATTTTCCATTTCTAAAGCTTTTTGGTCAAAAAAATACTCCGGAAAACTTTTTGAAACATTCACTCTCGCTGTTAGAGGAATGAATAATGTATCTTCTACTCCCTCATATTCGCTCATGTTATCACTTTTTGGCTACAACTGTCATCCATTCAACGAACTTATCTGAAAAGGACACCTTATCATAATCATCGTCGACACGGGTTTGCGAACCATCCATCTTTTTAATTATCTCTTGCTTGTTTTTGCTATCCCTTAGATAAATTGTTATATCTGAAAACTCATTATTCTTTAAAAATCCTTTGATTTCTTTATCATTATAGACAGTCATATCTATCAGACGCTCTGACAGTTTCATAATAAGATTATCAGATCCATTTGATTCCATTCCAATTAAAAATATTCCTCCTTGTTTAAGTACCCTTTTTACTTCACCAAAGCATTTTTCAATATCCGGCCAGAAATAAACAGTTTCAAATGCTGTGACTATATCAAAAATGTTATCTTCAAAAGGCAACTTTGCAACATTTCCCTCAAGAACTTTTACCTTACCGTCATAAATCTCCTGGCGGTTTACTTCTTTGGATAGTTTTACACTTTCAATGCTGTAATCAACACCGTATACCATTTTTGCCTTTTTGGCCATTCTGTTAATGTTTATTCCACCACCACAACCTATGTCCAAGACTATGTCATCGGGTTTTATGTCCAGATGTTTTAATCCCCATAGTGAAACAGGGGTGTGCTCTTTATTCATTGATTTCAATTGTATATTCCCTAATTTTCCTTTTGGTTTTCTCATATTGTCAAAAAATCCCATCAAATCACCTTCTGGATAAATCTGTTAATTTTTTTGAATAATTTGCATAATCTATTTTATAAACTGGAATTATGGGGGAGTATGAAATAATGGAGGAGGTTATTTTTAAGATTCCAATTATCAAAGCTAAAAATGGTTCCACACCAAAAGTTGGTAAAAGATTTTCATTCATAATAATCTTATGTTTTTATACTATAAATATTTAGGCATGCCTAAATTTAATTTTTTACTCATGAAAATATTCTTTTTTTTTTTGAGGATTTGGCACGAAGTCACTATTTTTTTTAATTTATTTTGTTCACAATATTGCAATTAACATATTCGATATGGCAAAAATTTAGATAAAATTAATATAATGGTAAAATGATATATTTTAATATCAATGTAAGGAGTTCAGTATTATGAATAATGATAAAATGTTGGCCCGTTTTGGAATTTCTTCAAGATTGGCTTACGGTTTAATTTTTCAAAGTATATTGGTAATATGTGTAGCTATAATCAGCATATGGGGTATTTTTGAAGTAAAATCAGGGTTTACTATTAGTTATATAACAAATATTCTTTCATTATTAGTTTGTATTTCTCTTTTAGTTTATTCTTTTTATGGTTTTAATGCAAAAAGGAATCAGGAAGCTTTTTTTATCTCTGCAGTAAGTTTATATATAATTGTAATTATATTTGGGATATTCGCCACTACAGTTGATTTTAAAAATCCTGTCGGCATGCTTAACGTGATAACATTGATTAGCATGATCTTTTTCCTTCATGAATATAGGCAAAACTATAAGGTTGCTAACTTTGCGATGTTGATAGCTATTATTTCTGCTATTATTGTATTGATATTCAATATACTGGGCGGAATGCCATGGTTTATTGCCGTTAAATATATTGTTATTCCAGTTACAATCGCTTTGACTTATTTTGAAAGAGTTCAAAGGGGTAAATACGACTTTAAAATATAGAAATGTTTTAGAGATTCAACCGGTAAAAAACTGATTTAATATGAAGGTATTATTTGAAATTCTATTTGGATGGGAGTTCAAAATTTCAAGCAATAATATTTAAGTTACATATATAAAAAAATTTTAAAGGCTTGCCAAACCAAAAAAATAGAGATAAAAAAATCTCTATTTTTTAATAATTAAATTTCCTTTTGCTATGTTTTCACCAAATTCTATGTGGAATGGGTATTTTTTACCTATTTTTAATTTTTTAACCATCTTTTGAGTTATTTTAAAGACAGCACCACCATTTTTGCTGGTTTTAATACTGTATTTTTTTTCGTCGATTTTAACATTAACAGGTTTATATTTAAAAAATAATTTAATGCTCATCTTTTTTTATATTAAATCATTATTTTGTTAAATTGCTTGTGGAGCATATGACGAGTCACAAATCACTTCAGTTTGATTAGACATATTGATCTCATTTTCTTAACTCCTGATTTTTAGTTTTTTATAGCCCAGTGCAATAGCTGTAGATAGAATTAGTATGCATATTGCAATTATCGAAGCCAACAGGTCATGCATTACCAGATCTTTAGCTAAGTAAGCGAGTAATATTATTGTCAACGGTATAAAAAACCACTGTGCAATATAAATTATGTTAATGTTGCTGCTTAATGTTGTAAAGGCTTTAATGATTGTATCCGGTAAATATTTAGCTATCCAATGGCAGAATCCAATCATTGCATGAGCATTGAGTATGCAGAATATTGCATCCAATGTGTCTAGGAAATAATATAAGTGAACATCACTTGATTCGATGCCTCCCCATAAGTTTGAGGATATAGTAAAGTATATTAAAGCGATAATTAATAAGATTGGCCAGTATTTAAAGAATTCATTTTTATCTTTTGCTCTTATGAAGTATTGTCCCCAAATATATCCTGCAATTGGAAAAATGAACCAATTGAATAATGGAAATGCTGTAAATCCTCCCAATGTGCCAATGAAGTAAGAAAAGAATAAGTTTACTAAAGGATTCCCGAAATCAGTGTCTCTTAATAGGGTTCCAATTATGGACATTACAACTGCAATGACTATTAACTTTTTATTTGAAACTTCGAACTTCTTTAAAATTCCCATTAATATAAATGATAAACCAGCAAACGCCAGAATATCAACACAAAAGAGCATCAATCCTCCAGCAATAGGAAAAACATCGCCTTTACCTAAAAGAGCCCCAGCAACAAAATGGGGGATAAAAAACTCAAACACATTTACTAAGATACCTAAAAGAAATAAACTCGCTCCTCTTTTTATCATAACATTCCATTGGCTATGCCTGGAGTATACTATGCCAACACCCATACAGAACATGAAAATAACTGCAGCATAGGGTCTTCCTAAAATTTTCATTATAATAAAACTAGAAGTAGGATTATATGTTGCATGAAAAGCACTAGCCACGTAGAAGGTATGGAGAAAAACCATGAATATGATTGATAATCCTTTGGCAATATCCAATTCAACTTGTCTGCCGGTATTAACTTTTTGTTCTGAAAACAAATTTTATGTGTTCATAATAGTAATTTATATTTAAAGTAATATTTAATGTTGAACATTTTAATATGATTTTATGATTTTAAAAAATGAAAATATTAGTTATTGCAACAGACTTTAAAAAATTTCACATGGTAAAACCATAGTGGAATTAGTTAAGGATTATAAAATTTCATACTACTGGTGATGAACATGACCTTAACTAGCCGGAAAGATGATTTTAATGGCAAAATAATAAGTATCTGAAGTTTTATACGAACTGTTGTGTTAGGTTTTGCTGTCTTAAGTAAGTATGGACAATTATAATAACAATATGCAATATAAAATATAATATTCAGTTAGGTGGGGATATTATTTTTAAAATTTCACAGAAAAAATCAACTTTAATTGTTGCTGCGGCATCCCAATTACTCATACAGTTAATTGCTAACATGACTGTTATTGCCCTGCCTGATATAGCTATTGAATTAAATTTTTCTGCTGAAGCACTTTTGTGGGTAAATATAATTTATTTAATGAGTTTTGTAGCTTTCAGTCTGCCGTTTGCCAAAATCATTTCACAGTATGGGGTTAAAAAATCCACTAAAATAAGTCTTTTATTACTGTTTTTTTCTATTCTAATCTCAGTATCTTCAATAAATGATATTATGTTTCTTTTATCCAGATTAATGCAAGGATTTTCAGCTGCTATATTGGCAATTAGCTTATATGTTATTATAATTGAAGAGTTTGAGGACAGTGAAATAGGTTCCGCATTAGGTATAGTTTCATCAACAGGGTATGTTGGATTATTAATTGCTCCAGTAATTATGGGTTTAGCAATTGTTGTATTAGATTGGAAATGGGCATTTATTATGGTGCTCCCAATAATAGCTATTCTTTTAATATTATTGAATAGAATTGACTATGAATGGGCTACAGAAAAGAAACCTGTCGATAATAAAGGTTCATTAATCTATATTGTTATGATGTGTCTAGTTACCTATGGAATCACACTATTGGATGAGTTTGGAATTGTTTTTGTAATAGTCAGCTTTATTTTATTCATAATATTAGTTAAAGTAGAAAAAAATGCTCCCGAACCAATATTTAATTTCAAGTTGCTAAAGGATGCTAAATATGTGATTGGAAATTATGCTGCTATGGTAACTTATTTCACTACAACAATTGCCATTACTGTACTCTCTCTGCATTTGCAATATATTTTAGATGTTGAAGAGATTGTAGTGAGTTTTATTCTTCTTATTGCACCAATTATCATGATATGGACGTCCGATTTTTCAGGTAGGCTTTCAAATAGGATTGATTCAAGACTAATATCTGGTGTTGCAATGATGTTCATATGCGTATCATCAGTCTTGTTTTTCTTTGTTGATTTTATATCATTTAATTTTATTTTTGTTGCATGCGCTTTACAAGGAATCGGCAATGGATTGTTTTCAGCTCCAAATAATAAATATGTTTTAACTCTTGTAGATGAAAAAGATTTACCTGATGCAAGTTCAGTTTTATCAACCAGTAAGGAATTCGGTAAAATTTTAAGTGCTGGAATTTTCGCTGTCATATTGTCCATTTTTATTGGGGACCACCAATTGGGACCTGAATATATTGATCATTTATTTATTCAGTCAGCTAACTTAATGATGTTTTTATGCATATTGTTAAATTTGTCTGCAACAATTTTACTTTTCTACAGTAAATTCAGATACGACTTTGCTCCTAATGAAAATACTGTAAGATTATTTAAACGCATTGCACCAAAATGGGCTAAAAAAAGGGTGTATGGCAAATATGACGATTGATTTTCATATATCATGCATTTAAAATCAATTTTCAGGTCAGATAGTGACGACATTAACGGAAAATTTTTTTAGATATAATATCTTAACGTTGAATCTCAAGGTTTTTCGGTAGAACTGAAAAGTATTGGAACTTTTTCACTGGTTGTTTGGATATTTGTGATATATTGATGGTGATGGTGTCAATAGCTATATCTATATAACAATATTTGGTGAAAATAAAGCTATTTTTAAAGCAGATGTAACTCTTGATGCTAAAGTATATGGAATGAAGGGAACATGGACTCTTCATTCAAAGCAAACATTGGAAAAAATAAATAACAAATGGTATATTAGTAAATGGGACAATTAAGAAGCGTTAAATGAATGAAATGTTATTAATTTCGGTCGGTTAAATTGCAATGTCAATTTATCAAAGAGTGGATTGGAAAAAGATTGAAATTGCAAGCTGTTTTAATCTTAGCAATATTGTAAAGTTAAAGAATTAATCTTTAACTTCATTAATTGTATATTCAATATTGTTTAAGCCCAATACTTCACTAACTTTGACGTTATCTTGTGAAAATGTTTTTTCAATACTTGCCATTACTTCTCTTTTGCCTTCATCTTTCATATTAACAGTAATTTTATCTCCATAATCAATTAGTAATATTTCTACAGATACATTTTGATTGTTTTCATCGAAAATCATGTTAATAAGTTTATTTAATGTTTCAGAAGATGAAGAATCAACGTTCAAACTTTCTAAATGATTAAACAGTTCAGTTTTCTCATTGTCATTTTTGCTTTTTATGGTGTAATTTCTAGTTTTTTCAATCAATCCCTTTTTAATGAAAAATATACCAGAATATTCGCTGTCCTTTCTTTCAACAATCCTAACATAACATACAACAACCAATATTGACAAAATATATCCTAACATGAATGATATCCATACACAGACGATGCCCATAAATGGATATAAGATGAATGTAAACAATAATGGTCCGAGTAATGTTGAGATGACTGAAATTATTCCTGATTCGATAGTTCTTTCTATTCCTTCATAATAAAATATCAGCATTGTTGAAAATGCCATAGGTACAAATGCCAATGAGAATAATCTAATGGCAGTTTCCACAAGTGAATCATTAGGCATCTGGTGAAGCTTAAAGAATATTAATAATATGTCTGGATATATTAATAAGATTATTGTGAAAGCTAATGAACAAAGTAATGTTACCGTAACTGATTTTCGTACAATATGATTTAAATTATAGAAATCATTCTGCGAGTAATAGATAGGAACTATAGATGATAATGTCTCTGCAAATCCTATTACTAAAATACTTATTATCAGTAATCCATTGACACATACATTGTATATATCCAAACCTATCTCTCCTAAAGCAGCACCAATAATCAAATTCATAATATAAACCAATATCACATCAAAAATTCCCATACTTGCTCCTGGAAGGCCTATCTTAATTATTTCGGCAGCTGATGTTGCCCAGGTTTTGATTTTCAATTTGGAGAAGGTAAATCTGAATGTTCTTTTTGAACTGAACAAATATTTTAGGGTACAAATAGATCCAACTATATATCCTATCAATGTTGCAAGTGATGCTCCCTCAATGCCCATATGAAAAACACCGAGGAATACATAATCTAAAATTATATTGACGATGTTTGCAATAATGATTACTGCTGAGGAAAGATTTGGCTGTCCATCTACACGGATAAATTGAGCAAACACTCCCATTATGGTCACAATTGGGAAACTAATAAACAGATATTTTCCAAATGATTTTACATAGGGTATCAAATCAGGAGACGGCGGATGCAATATTGCAATTAATGCATCTTCAAATATTACACACACTACAATAATTAAAATTGAAACTATTATTGTCGTGAGCATTGCTGTTGTGAAATAGTGATTGCTTCCATCTTCATCAAATTCTGATTTTTTATTTAGGCATAAGATTTGACCGCCCAATCCAAATAACCATTCAAATATTGAAATTAGCAATACTAAAGGTTCTAAAACCTGTAAAGCAGCTTGTCCATTGTGTCCAATAAAATTTGCCACAAAACTTGAATCGACAATTGAACTTATATTTAAAGCCATTGCTATAAGTATTGTGGGCAATAACAGTTCTTTGAATTTATGAGTTATTATTTCATTATTCATTTTATCATCTGTTTAAGCAAAATTTCATTCAAAATAGTTAAATTTATTTAAATAATCTATTAATCGTTTGAGATAGTCTTTATCAGGTTTAGGCCAATAGAATCCTAACAAATGAAGAATTTCAGTAGTTTGTTCTATTTCTACAAGATCTTCAAAGGAATCTCCTTCCTCATAATCCTCAACAGATATTTCTGCGGTAATTAAACCTTGAATATTATCATTCATGTTTTTATCGTATATCTCGTTAAATTCTTCATTGTTAACTTCTCTGATGTTATAACCATAATCATTCAATACATCAATTATATCTCCGTTAGAAATGTAATGATTATTCATGGAATGGAATATCCTACATTTTTCCGGTGTTTTAGATAATTCAAGTACGGATTTTGCAACATAATCTATTTGACTCATATCTGTCTCTTCTTTAGACATGAGTGGTGTTATAGCTTGGATGTTTTTAAATACCTTGATGTTGTTTAAGAAAGCATTTGTTTCATAATTTTTCTGGAATACGCCGTCATCATGTCTGCTCATCAGGTTTCCTACCCTTACTATTTTTACAGTTAATCCTCTAGTTGCAGCCTCTAAAACCATTCTTTCAGCTAAAAATTTACTTCCGAGATATTTATTGGTCAAATCTTGTTCATAGTATAGTGTCCTTTCGTTGTATGTCATGTCAGGATATGCTTCCTCATTTTCGCTGAATGATGAAAGAACACTGATTGTGGATATCTGTACATATTTCACGTTATTTCTGGACTCTGCAAATTTAAGCCCATTAATAACACCATCAACATTTACCTTGAAAATATAATCATCAGCAGTATAATGTTTGACAATAGCAGCACAGTTGATTATTGTGTCGATAGGACAATCTTCTAGTTTTTTGAAGTCATCAAGATTGGTAATGTCTCCTTCACTTAAAATGATTCTTGAACCGATAAGATCTGAGAAATCCTCATCGAAATAATAATTCATCAAATCAATCAGGCGGTCTTCACATGAATCGAATTTACCTTTTCTAAACATACAATATATGGTTCCTGATTCGTTTTTGATGAATTCATATAAAACATGAATTCCCAGAAAACCTGTAGCTCCGGTCAATAAAACATTTCCTAATTCCAGTTTTTCACCCTCTAAGAAGCTATCCAATGTATTTTCTTCAAGAAGCTTGTTGATTTCATCGTAATTGTAGTCTTTAATTAGCTGTATACCTTCGTATTCTATTTGGACTTCTCCAGATAAGAACTTAGCTAATTTTCTAGGGGTTTGATTGTGGAAAATATCGTCATACTTTACACTATAGTCTTGTTTTAACAATTCTATAATTAATTTTGATGCAACAAGGGATGTTCCACCTATTTCAAAGAAATTGTCTTCAGCACCAACAGTTTCAACATTCAGTACATTGGAAAATATGGAACAAATCTCCTGTTCTAATGGAGTTTCCGGTGCAACATATTTGATTTCTGCTTTTGGTTCTGGAAGCTTTTTAGTATCAGTTTTACCGTTTGGCAATTGAGGCATTTCATCAAGTTGCATAAATACTGTTGGAACCATGTATTTTGTTAATCTTTCAGTTAAATACTCTTTCAATTGATCTTTGTCAATTTCAGTACCTGCAGTATAATAAGCACATAAATGTTCGGAATTGTTTATTTTTTTGATAACGACAATGACCTGTTTTATTTCAGGGAAATTTGATATATTGGATTCGATTTCTCCAATTTCTATTCTTAGTCCTCTGAGTTTGATTTGGTTGTCTATTCTTCCTTTGATGTCAATTTCACCATTTGGAAGTTCGATTGCATAGTCTCCGCTTCTGTAGTATGGGATGTCGTTTATT
>NZ_CACWVY010000051.1 GCF_902764455.1 uncultured Methanobrevibacter sp. | reverse complement strand
CCACATAACAACAATAACTAATATACCACATAATAAAAAATATAATTTGCCCAAGAGCATTTGATAAGAAATAACCAACAAAAAAATTAAACAAAAAAAGGTAAAAACTTTAAGAAAAACACTATAATATTTTTAAATAAGAAAAGTTAAATACTAATTTTAAAAGACTTTATTTATAGATTTTTAAGAGGAAAATATGCAGACTGCAGCTAAACCAAAAAAGAGGATATTTTATTTTGATGCCTTAAGGGCACTTGCAATAATTTGTGTTATGCTAATTCACATTTTTTCAAGAAGAGAGGCTTTTGTTTTTGCAGAGTATTCTGCAATGCCCCTATTAACTGGTTTATAGCTGCATTTTCAGATAATTTTTTCAGAATTGGTGTGGATTTATTTTTAATGTTGTCCGGAGCTCTTTCATTAGGCCGCCAATGGGAAATCAGATCATTTTTAGGTAAAAGACTGCCTAGAATTATTTTGCCGTTTATATTTTGGGGTTTTGTTTTGAGCTCTACTTTAATATTGATGCAATATTTTGCACCTTCCTTTATTCATGTAATCAAGGCATTTACGTTTGAAAATATTATAAATTACATAGTGGGTGCCTGGAGGGCCCAATCCATATTTACATCATACTGGTTCTTCTGGATGATACTTGGAACATATTTTGCCATGCCGATAATCAACAAATGGTTATTGCATTCAGATTTAAAAGAAGCCGAATACTTTTTGATTTTTTGGTTAATAACCTGCATATTCGATTACACATTGAAAATAGCGTTTCCAGTACAATTAAGTTTCTTTATGAGTCCGTTGGGTTTGGTTGTTTTGGGATATTATTTGAGACACACTAAAAGAAAGATATTCAATAACTTGTATTTCCCTGTTTTACTGATTATTTTATCTGCAGTTGTAGAAGTCTATTTAAGTTATTGTTTTTCATCAACACAATCAATTCACTACTTTGACAGATATTCAATAGTCATGGCGGTTGAAGTAATCGGTGTATTTTTATTGTTTAGAAATCTGGATGAAAAGAAAGTCTTGCACAATAAGGTTCCCGAAAAGCTCAGCTCCATTTTCAAAAAGGCAGTCGGTTCAATAGCTTCATACAGTTACGGAATATATATGATTCACACTTCCGTTCTATTTGTTGTTACATGCTTTTTAAAATACTTTGGTTTGTATAACAGATTTAAACTTGATGTTTTCCTCATGTTTGTCTTTGGCCTTTTGATATGCTGGTTAATTATGGCGCTGTTGAGCAGGGTAAAGTATGTTAACCGTGTAATCGGTGCTAAGTAATTCTATGAAATGTTTACACTGTGATTCTGCGGATTTCACATTAACATTCGCTATTTTTGATTTTTCAATTAGATTCCTCTGAAGATATATATGTCTGTTTTTGGATGGCATAGATTTTAGTGATGATAATCGTTAATGTCAATTCCAATTAAAATTATTCAAAAAAAGCAATGCAAATGTAATTTTAATTAATTATTTTTTTAAGTATTGTTATGGTTTTTAGGGGACTGTTTTCATAACTTATATAACTAATTAAATTAAAAGTTATTATTAATTAAAACTTTATGGTGATAATTTATGAAAGCTGTAATTCCGGCAGCAGGTTTTGGAACAAGATTTTTACCTGCTACTAAAGCGCAACCAAAGGAAATGTTGCCTGTTTATGATAAACCTACAATTCAGTATGTTATTGAAGAGGCTGTAGCTTCAGGTATTGATGATATTCTAATTGTTACTGGTAGAAACAAAAGATCTATCGAAGACCATTTTGACAAATCATTTGAACTTGAGCAGACCTTGCAAAGTGCAGGTAAGGATGACCGTTTAAGACAAGTCCGTGCAATCACTGACCTTGCTGATATCTGTTATGTAAGACAAAAAGAACAGAGGGGACTTGGAGATGCAATTTACTGTGCTAAAAAGCATATCGGCGGCGAACCTTTTGCAGTTCTTTTAGGAGATTCAATTACTAAAGGTCCGACACCATGTACCAAACAGCTTATTGATGTGCATGACAAGTATGATGCGTCTGCAATTTCACTTGAAGCAGTTCCTAAAGAAAAGGTTGAAAGATATGGTATCATCAAAGGAACAGAAGTTGAAGACAATGTTTACAATATTGAAAAACTTGTTGAAAAACCTTTAGCTCATCAGGCACCGTCAAATCTTGCTATAATGGGAAGATATGTTCTAACTCCGGATATCTTTGATAAAATTGATGAAACCGAACCTGGAGTCGGTGGTGAAATTCAGCTGACAGATGCTCTTCAAAAATTGGATGCAATATATGGAGTTACATTTGAAGGAAAAACCTACGATATAGGTAATCGTTTCGAATGGTTAAAAACTTCAATTGAATTTGCAATGGACGATGACGACTCCAAGGATGATTTGATTGAGTATATGAGAGAAATTATCATAGAAAACGAATAAGTTATTTTTCCCAAAATAACTTTTCAAAAACTTTTTTTTTTTAAAACTGATTACTATGCAAAATCGATTAATTCAAAAAACAGGTGATGAAATATCTCCATTGGGATTTGGAGCAATGAGATTACCTTTGAAAAATGGTAAAATTAATCGGGAAATTGCTAGAAAACAGATTTATCATGCAATAGATAGTGGAGTAAATTTTATTGATACAGCTTATCTTTACGGAGATAGCGAGACTTTTTTAGGTGAAGTCCTTCAGGGCGAGTATAAGGATAAAGTTAAGTTATGCACCAAACTGCCTTCCATTAACGTTAGAAAATATGAAGACATGGAAGAAATATTGGATGAACAGCTCAACCGCCTTCAGAGGGATTCAATTGATTATTATTTGATACATGCAGTTGATTTAAAAACTGTAAACAGACTGCTTAAAAGGGATTTGATTAAATTTATCAACAAAGCAAAAGCTGACGGTAAAATAAAGCATGTCGGCTTTTCATATCATGGTCCAAAGGAAGAATTTGAAATAATCATTGATGGCTATGACTGGGATGTTGTAATGGTCCAGTATAACTATTTGGATGATAATGTTCAGGCCAGTACTGAAGGAATTCAGTATGCCTCTTCAAAGGGAATGGGTATTTTTGTAATGGAACCTTTAAAGGGAGGTATTCTTGCAGGCAAGATGCCGTCTGAAGCGGAAGAGGTTTTCAGAAAGGCCAATCCAAATAAAACTAATGCTCAGTGGGCTTTGGAGTGGGTTTTAAATAATCCGAATGTTACATGTGTTTTGTCTGGAATGAATTCAATAGAACAGATTGATGAAAATATTGCTGTTGCTGAAAAAATAACTCCATTATCATTGAGTTTTGAGGAAATGGAAACAATCGAGTATGTAAAAAGGGTATTGAGAAACTCCCTTAAAATTAACTGTTCAACATGCGGGTACTGCATGCCGTGCCCTCAGGGCATTAACATTCCTGAATGCATGAAGATTTATAATGAAAAATATCTGTTTGGACATAAAGGTTTAATTAATCAGTCTTTTATGGATTATTATCAGTATGTTGGCGGAATTATGGGAAATGAGGGCAATGCAGGTAAGTGTAACGGCTGCGGAAAGTGCTTGAGAAAATGTCCTCAAAAATTGGATATAATATCCGAGCTTAAAAAAGTTAAAAAAGAGTTTGAAGTACCTGGACTGAAATTTATATTGCCTGTTGTTCAGCATGTCGGATTTCCAATTTACAGACAGGTTGTTAAATTTTTAAACCGCTAATTTTTTCTTATTCTTTCAGTCAGTTCTTCCCATTCCTGAGATTTAACTACATCAAAGCTTTCTCTCCATATTTTCTGGCGGACAATATTTGAAGTTTCTGTAAAAACTTTATTATTTCTTTGTTTAACAAATAAGTCATAATAATCATAGGGCATTTTAACCCCTCTAAATATTAATTTAATAATTATTATTCATTATTATCATATTTAAAGCTTGTTGAAGCCATTTGGTAGAATTGTTGCCATTTAACCATCTTATTTAAACTTTTCTATTATCTATAACATTATATACTTCAAAAATAGAAATATTAATTAAAGGTGAAAATAATGAAACTCGAAGAATTGATAGCACCATGTCCAAAATGCGGCTCAAAAGATAAGATAGCTCACAGAAAACTCTTAGATAATCACAGGGCTCATGCAGAAATGGACACTGTAAAATGTGAAGAATGCGGCTATATCTTCTTTGTAAATGAGAACATGGACGAAGATGAGAAAAAGAAATTATTAAATGAATTAAACAAAGTTTACGGATAAAATGACATTTCATGTAATGATTATTCCAACATTGAATTGTCCATCAAACTGCAAATATTGTTGGGGATCTGAAAATAAAAAGGAAATGATGGGCACAGAAATTATCGACCAGATAATTGACTGGCTGGGTGATTTCAGGGATGATAAAGTTCACTTTACCTTCCATGGAGGAGAACCTCTCCTTGCAGGCTATGATTTTTATGAATATGCACTGGAAAAACTCTCGAAATTGGAGAATTTTGAAGGTTTTTCACTCCAAAGCAACATATGGCTTTTAACCGATGATTTAATTGACCTTTTTGTAAAATACAATGTTGTTGTAAGTACAAGTATTGACGGACCAAAAGAAATCAATGATTATCAAAGAGGAGACGGCTACTTTGACAAAACAATGTCTAAATATGAACTTGCCAAAAGCAAAGGACTTATTATTAACTTTGTTTTAACAGTAACGGATTACTCCAAGGATTTCTCCGATGAATTATATGACTTTTTCAAAGGCGAAAAGATGAATCTGAAAATCCATGCTGCACTTCCGTCACTCAGGGGAGACAATGCAGACCCGTGGGCACTTGACCAGGAAGAGCACGGAAAGCTCCTTGTTAACTGGCTGGATAAATACCTTTATGATTTGGATAAATTCTCAATTATGGATTTGGACCATATCTGCAAGTCTTCACTCAGAAGAAGAGGAACACTCTGTACATTTGCCGATTGTATTGGAACTACACTGGCTGTAGGTTCCGATGGTTCAATTTATCCGTGTTACAGATTTGTTGGAATGTCTGAATATGTTTTGGGAAATGTCAAAAGCAATCCCAGCTTTGATGATTTAAAAGAATCCGATGCATGGGCAAAACTTCAGGAATTCAGAGACTTTGTTGATGATGACTGTAAAAAATGCAGATATAAGAAATACTGTGAAGGGGGTTGTCCGTATAATGCAATTGTAGCATACCAGACTCCTCAGGCGGTTGACCCGCAATGTACTGCATATAAGATGATTTTCGGCGAAGTTTCAAAAAGAATGAACAAGGAATTTGCCAAGTCTGCATTTGGAATGGGCGGACCTGCACCTAGAAAAGAGGGAGATCCATTCAGCATAATGGATTTGGCCATGAAACCTTAGTGATATTTATGGATGATGATATTTTAGAAAAATTATCTGCTCTTGAACATGAACAGTGGTGTGAGTGGGCAGGAGCTGTTTCTAAAGACTTGTATGCCTTGCTTTCAATCATGAAAAATTGGATGATGATTGCATGTCCAGATTAAGTGATGATGAAAAGCTAATCCTTTCAAATGTTTCCAGTAAGTTAGAAAGATGGGATGAGTATATGGTTTCTTATTCTGAGTTGTCAGAAGATGTAAAGGAAAAAGACAGAGTCTTTGCCAGAAAGACTCTGGATATTATCAATCCCTAATTTTTTTTTTTAAAGCTCAATTATTTGACATAACACTTCTTTTTTTAGATAATAGGATTATTTTTGAATTAAAAACTTCAGGTTTTTTAAATAGAAAAAATACTTTACATTATTTTTACCAGTAATACTGGGTATTTAAATGAATTCAAAAAAAGTAATACTTTTATATACTTCTTAGGTCAAAATAATAAATAGTAATACTGAGTATTTAAATGAACTCAAAAAAAGTAATACTTTTTGGCTGTTAGTAGTTACTGAATTTAATTTTTTAAGAAGTTTCAGAATTTTGCTCAAACCTCATTAAAAAATTTTTGAGTAATACTGGGTATTTAAATAAATTCAAAAAAAGTAATACTTAGAGGTGTTTTGTGTGATTGATGAAATAACTGACTTTCTATTCGGACTAAAAATGACCATTGTTTCAGGCATATTCCTATTAATAGCAGTTATTTTTATGATTTTTGGAATAGACACTCCTGTTTATTTAAACCCCGCATGGGGAACAGTAATCATAAGTGGTATTCCAATGTTGCTCCTGGCTTTGACCAGGCTTATTCGTGAAAAATGGATTTCATCTGCACTGCTGATTGCAATAGCTATGGTTGCATCACTTATGATCGGTGAGATATTTGCTGCAGGTGAAGTTGCATGGATTATGGCATTAGGGGCTCTCCTAGAAGACTGGACAGTTGAGAGGGCCAAAAAAGGTTTAAGAAATTTAATTAATTTAACTCCTCAAACTGGAAGAAGAATTGTTGATGGTGTGGAAGAGGTAGTCCCTGTTGATGAGATAAAAATCGGAGATACCTTAAGAATTCTTCCAGGTGAAAGCGTTCCGGTAGATGGTGAAATAATAAGCGGAACTTCATCACTTGACCAGTCAATCATGACAGGAGAATCTCTGCCGATTGATAAAGAAGTTGGAGATGAGGTATTCTGCGGAACCATGAACATGTATGGTGCAATTGATATTAAGGCAACCAGTCTGGGTGAAAACTCATCACTTCAGAAATTGATTGACCTTGTAAAGGCCGCCGATGAAAAGCAGGCACCAACTCAAAGAATTGCAGATAAATGGGCAACATGGCTTGTTCCTGTTGCATTGATAATAGCTATTGTGGCATGGCTTGTGACAGGCAATATTGAAAGGGGAGTAACTGTCCTTGTAGTATTCTGTCCATGTGCATTGATTTTAGCAACACCAACTGCAATTATGGCAGCAATAGGTCAGGCAACAAAATACGGTGTTTTAATCAAATCAGGTGAAGCCCTTGAAACCCTGGGTGGTCTTAATACTCTGGTATTCGATAAAACCGGAACTTTAACTTACGGTAATTTAGAAGTTTCTGATGTTATTGCCTTAAAAGAGGATTTAACCCAGTTGGATCTGCTTAAACTCACAGCTTCATGTGAGAAATTAAGTGAACATCCATTGGCTAAAGCTATTGTAAACAATGCAAAAGAAGCTGAAATCGACATTGAAGAACCACAAGACTTTAAAATGTATCCTGGAAAAGGAGTCACATGTAATAATTCTTATGGTAATGTATATGCAGGAAACTCCAAATTTCTATCAGAAAACAATATTGATGTAAATGTTGATGCACAGTTTAATAAATTAAAAAATGAAGGTAAGGCCTCAATTATTGTTGCATTGAATGGTGAAGTCGTTGGTCTTATCGGTTTGTCCGATGTAATACGTGAAGATTCCAAACAGATGATTGACAGCTTGCATGAACTTGGAACCGAAACAGTATTGCTTACTGGTGATAACACAGAAACTGCTAATTACTTTGCATCACAGGTTGGAATTGGAAAGGTTTATGGTAATTTACTGCCTGAAGAAAAGCTTTCATGGATTGAAAAATTCAAAAGCGAAGGCAAACAGGTCTGTATGATTGGTGACGGTGTAAATGATGCGCCTGCACTCAAAACAGCTGATGTAAGTGTTGCAATGGGATCTGTCGGAAGTGATGTTGCAATCGAAGCTGCAGACATTGCACTTTTAGGTGATGACATAGGTAAGATTCCATATCTTAAAAAACTGTCAAATTCCACATTATTTACAATCAAAGCCAATATTGCAATTTCAATGACAATCAATGCAGTGGCTATTGTATGTTCTGTATTAGGACTTTTAAATCCTGTAACTGGTGCAATCGTTCATAATGCAGGTTCATGTCTTGTTGTTTTAAATGCAGCATTGTTGTATGATAGAAAATTCGATGATTCAGTCAAAAAAATAGATACCAAAAATACCGAACACTCTCACTACCACTTCCATAACGATGGGGAACATACACATTCCCACGAGGGTGTTGAAATTCTTGATGAAATCGAAACTGAAAATGGAATTAAGCATATGCATGTTCACAAACATGCATTAAATAGAGAAAGTTGTGAAGCATATCACAATTAATCTCTTTTCTTTTTTTGTAATAGATTATTAAAAAATAGTTTCACTGCATTTGATGGCCTGTCATGTCATATCAAAGTTTTTCTCAAAAATGAATTCAGTTCATCATTTGCGAAAATTAACCAAGAATATTGAATTCCCATATAACATAACCAATGATTCGGCAATGTTTTCAGTTGAGAAGTCCGGTCTGATTTTATTTTGCATTTTACCCTCTTTAATTATATTTTAATGTTATGAAATGATATAGAGAACGAACGTTCTGTTATATTTGAAAATTGTAACTAATTTCATAGTATTGGATAATTAAGCAACAAAAACTTTATTAAACAACTAAAAGAAAAATATTAAATAAGATATATATTGAACATACAAAATCAACATTATTTTATGTTTAATATTATTCTTAATAATTATTGGAGGATTAATGAATGAATGAAACAGTTAAAGGACACTCATGGCTTCCGCTAATTGTGGTTGCTTTAGCTTCCTTTATTATAGCTTTGGACGCTACATTCATGAATGTGAGTATTTCACAGGTTGTTGTGGATTTAAATACTGATGTGAGTACCATTCAAATGACCATGTCATTTTATACTCTCATCACTGCAGCATTCATGCTTTTGAGTGCAAAGCTTCAGGACATCGTCGGTAAAAAGAAACTCTTTTTAATCGGTACTGCACTTTACGGTATTGGTACATTCACCGCAGCAGTAAGTTTTAATGCCACAATATTATTTATCGGATGGGCTGCTATAGAAGGTGTTGCAGGAGCATTAATGATGCCTGCTACCATTTCCATTGTAAGCGGAACCTATCATGGTGAAAAACGTACAGTAGCATTGGCAATTGTTGGGGTAATGGGTGCAGTAGCAGCTGCTATCGGTCCGCTCTTCGGAGGGGTCATGACAACATTTTTAAGTTGGAGATACGGATTTGCTTGTGAATTAATAGTTGTTTTCGTTATTTTAATATTTAGAAATAAAATACCTGATTTCGCACCTACTGAATCCAGAAGTGATTTGGATATTACTGGTGCTATAATTTCATTTATAGGTCTTATATTGTTAGTTCTAGGTATTTTATCACTGTCTAAAGATTTCAATTCAAGTTTGGGTATGATTGTAGTAGCTATAATTGTTTTAGCAGCATTTGCATACTTCGAAATCAAAAGAAAAAACAGTGGCAAAGTGCCGTTACTTGATATGGACTTATTCAAAGACAGAAATTTACGTGTAGGAACTTTAGTTTTATTAATGAGTTTTCTTGCAATGGGTGGGGCATTGTTCGCAATTTCTCTGTTCTTGCAAAGTGTATTGCAGTTAAATGCATTTGACACAGGTTTGACTACACTTCCGATGACTGTCGGTCTGCTTATTTTTGCAATAATAGCACCAAGTCTAACCGGAAAATTTAGTCATAAGGCAGTCATGGCAATAGGATGTATAATGGCAATCATCGGATGTTTGATGTTAAGCTATCAATTCAGACTTGACACAACAATATTTACTTTAATGCCTGGACTCTTTGTACTGGGTGCCGGACTTGGGTTTGTCATGTCTTTATGTACTGATATTTCAATATCCAATATTCCTGCTGAAAGTCAAAACAATGCATCAGGTATTAATTCAACCGGTCAGTCATTAGGTGAATCAATGGGTACAGCAATTATCGGAATAATTCTAATTCTTGGAGTTATGGGAGGTATCAGCACTGCAGTAGATGTCTACGCACCTGATCATTCAGGAGATGAACAATTCCAGCAAGACGTCTTGGATTACTTCCAAAAAGTCGGTACTATTGATGATCTTAAAGGCAACAGTACTGTTGTAGATATTGTAAACATCATCGTTCAGAATACTATGGCATTTGTAATGCAGGTAACTGCTATTCTGATGGGTTTTGTTTTCATTCTGATACTGCGGCTGCAGAAGCCAAAAAAACAATGAGTGTTAATCGCTCATTTTTATTTTTTTCTTTTTTTTAGCTATTTTGAGTGTTTTCAGTTATAACAATTAGTTTAATATTATTGTATCTTGTGTATTGAATATTTGTAAATCGCTTTGGAAGTGTATAAGTTTTAATTTTACAAAATACCGAACAATCGTTTTTTTTTAATATAGATAAACCATAATATTTTAATATTAATTAACTCTATAAATATATATTGAAATTCATATTTTATATAAAATGAATTTTGATTTTAGAAAATAAAAACTAAGAAGTGAGAAAATGAACATGAATCAAATTTTTGGTATCCTGTCAATAATATTGGGATTAATATTTATTGTGTGTCCTGTTTTAAGTACTGCTCTTGCTTCAACCATATTGGGAATAAGTTTCCTGTTATTAGGTATTTTTTCAATAATTACAGGAATTTTTGGCGGAACTGGAATGGGAGCTCTCCTTGTTCTATCAGGAATATTGGCTGTAATATTCGGATTCATATTCACAACCAATATATTTGCAATACCAGTAATCATGTCTCTACAATTCTATATCATAGGATTTTTAATGATTTTAATGGGTATAGCAGGTCTATTTTCAGGAGAACAAATTTCAAAAGCCCTTTCAATTATAATGATAATTCTGGCAGTTGTCATGATTGCTCTTGGTGCTTTAACAATTAACAACCCGATTATTGCTCCAATATTAATCGGAATATCCTTAATCGTTGAAGGTGCTAATTTAGTTATAATAAAAATTTGAATAAATTCATAGAATGGAATATATCAAATATGGAAACAACACGCTGTAAAATAGTTCCAGAAAGCCAAAAGATTGAAAGTCACTGGTAAATGGGAAAAATAGCTATAAAACTTGGATTAATTTAAAGATAAGGATTTTAATTCCTTATTTTTTACTCTTTTTTTTAATCGCTTGGCATGTCTGATATTATCTTTAAGATAATATGGTGCAGGCATCAATATAATAGGCATAAATATCATAACTGTAATTTTAACAAGATCTATTTTACATCTGATGCAATGCTTTGCATTCTTGTTCTTTTGCAAACTGGTTCATGTACATGTAATAGGAACCTAAAATGAATTAATCATATACACTGTCCTTGAAGATGCGAATAATGTCACAATTATTTTCCTTTTTTTAAATCATCACAATAAATATATATCTTAAATTATAATCTTATTTTAGGTATTACTATGAATGATAAGATAATTTTAGGACTTCCAAAGGGAAGTTTAAATAATGTAAAAAGAGGAAATACTCATCAATTATTTGTTGATGCAGGTTATGAAGTCAACGGATACGAACCCGGTGATGAATCTTACGAAATTGAAATCTTAAATGATGACGATATTATAGCATTTTTAACCCGTCCGCAATCCACTCCTGTTGAGTTAAACAGGGGAATGGTTGATATAGCTATTGTTGGAGAAGATTGGATTAAGGAAGAATCAGTTTTAAGACCAACCAACACTGTTAAACTAGGTGATTTGGATTATGGTAAAACCCGTTTGATTGTTGCGGTTCCTAAAGATTCTCCATATGATAATTTATCTGACTTTTTCAGAGCAAATAAGGATAGAAAAACTCCAATTTTATGTTTTACAGAATATCCGAATTTAACTAGAAAATTTATCATGGAAAATGAAGTTTATCAAGAAATTTATGGTGATGCAGTACCATTTGTTCAGGTCAGAGGTTTGACTGACGGTGATAATGAGATGGTGCAGGTCATCAACTCTGATGGTGCAACTGAGGTTTATATTGCCAAAGGTGCTGATTTTATTGTTGACAATACTCAAACTGGAAGCAGTTTAAGAAAAGCAGGTTTAAAAGAGATAGAAACAATATTACATTCCTCAGCAGGCCTTTATGCCAGTGAACATTGTACTGATGAAAAACTTGAAAAGGCAAAAATGATTTTTAAGCAATTGTTGGGTGCTATTACAGCTAAAAAATATTTTGATGTAAAATTCAATATTGAAAACTCAAAAATTGAGGAAGTATCTAATTATCTGGTTGAAAACAAGTTATGTGCCGATGAACCTACAATTACTCCAGGTTCTGATTTTTCACAAATCAATGTATTGATACCTAAGGCAAAATTCCCTGAAATGGTCGATGCAATCAAAGGTTTTGATGCGACTTCCATTATTAGAAATGATTTAAAACAGCTCATAGAATAATCATTTCTTTTCCTATTTTTTTTTAAACACTGTCAGGATGGGACATGACTCCCATTGATTTTTAATTTTTTTCGCTTATTTTTCCTTTAATTTTATATACTATGAAGTACAATCTTTTATTATAGAGATTAATCTTTGTGGTTGTTTTATTTATGGTTTTAAAA
>NZ_CACWVY010000050.1 GCF_902764455.1 uncultured Methanobrevibacter sp. | reverse complement strand
TTGTCTCAGGTTCCATCTCCGGGCTCTTGCTCTCACAACCCGTACCGATCAACGGCTTGGTAAGCCATTACCTAACCAACTACCTAATCGGCCGCAGACTCATCCTTAGGCGAAAAAACATTTAAACAAAAAACCATTACAGGAATAATTGCCTATCCAGTATTATCCCCAGTTTCCCAGGGTTATCCCGGTCCTAAGGGTAGATTATCCACGTGTTACTGAGCCGTACGCCGGCTTAATCGAATCCCAATAGCAGTAGCATCTGCCAGGATCAAACAGAATTGAACACATAACAGAACATAATAATAAGTATTATGAAGTACGCTAAAAAATAGACGAGTGTACACTAAAATTTGATATAAAAGTTTCTATAATCAAATTTCACCACATCTACAAAACTTACATCATACCCGAAAAAACTCAAGTACTCACAAAAGCACATTCATGATATTAAATAATATTAATATAATAAATATGATAAATTATAGCTACATGCGGAAAAGCAGTCATCATTGTCATAATTGAAAATTCAATAAAACTTAGACCAACGCCATAAAACATATAGCACAACTATTACAGAGACAAATAGTATTAACAAAATCAATTAAAAAATATTGCAAAATATATTATAATTTTAAAATAAAAATATATAATCCTATTTAATAAGAAATAAGTATTATTTTATATTAAAATTGTTTAAAAACTAATTATAATAAAAAATATAAATCAAATTTTTTAATTTTTAATTAGTACATCAACAAACAAATCAAGTATTACGAAAAATATTTTAAATAATACAATCAATTTTTTTATAACCCCAAACCCCTACCAACATAAATAATATTTAAAACTTTCTATCTAATTCAAATAATAATTACTTTATATATAGGTCAACTAAAAATATAATTGGTGATAAAATATGAAGTTCGGTATAGAATTCGTACCAAATCAACCTTTAGATGAAATTGTAAAATTAGTAAAATTAGCAGAAGATGTCGGTTTTGAATACGCTTGGATCACAGACCACTACAACAATAAAAACGTATACGAAACTTTAGCATTACTTGCAGCAAATACTGAAACCATTAAAATGGGTCCTGGTGTAACCAACCCATACGTAAGAAGCCCTGCAATTTCTGCTTCCGCAATCGCAACTATTGACGAAATTTCCAACGGAAGAGCTACCTTCGGTATTGGTCCTGGTGACAAAGCAACTTTCGATGCTTTAGGAATTGAATGGACTAAACCTGTATCAACTATTAAAGCAGCTATCGCTGATATTAACGCTTTATTAGCTGGTGACAAAACTGAAGGCGGAGCACAATTAGGTGGAGTAAAAGCTGTCCAAGAACACATTCCTGTGTACATGGGAGCACAAGGACCTAAAATGTTAGAAACCGCTGGAGAAATCGCTGATGGTGTATTAATTAACGCTTCCAACCCTAAAGATTATGAAGCAGCAATGCCTATGATCAAAAAAGGTCTTGAAGCAGCTGGAGACAAAACTTTCGATGTAGGTGCATACACTGCAACTTCAATCGGACCAGACTCTGACGCAGCTAAAAACGCAGCTAAAATTGTAGTTGCATTTATTGCAGCAGGTTCCCCACCTCCAGTTATTGAAAGACACGGATTACCTGATGGATTCAACACCCAAATGGGTGACTTCTTAGCTAAAGGTGACTTCGGTGGAGCTATTGGTGCTGTAACCGATGAAGCACTCGACGCATTTTCCGTATGTGGTACTCCTGATGAGTTCATCCCTAAAATTGAAGGCTTAGCTGAAATGGGTGTAACTCAATACGTAGCAGGATCCCCTGTTGGTAAAAACGTAGAAGAATCCATTAAATTATTAGGAGAAGTAATCGCAAGTTTCTAAACTTGCTAACTCCTTTCTTTTTTTATTTTTTTTAAAATTAACTTATATTAATGCAACTCTTTTTTTAAAATTCTATATCCTGTGAATATTATGAAATTCGGTGTTGGAATTATTCCGCAAGATAATACAGAAAAAACAATAGATTTAATAAAAATTGCTGAAGATTCCGGATTCGAATATGCCTGGATTTATCATAAAACCGATTTGAATTTATACTCTTTATTAAAGACTCTTTCTTTTGAAACTGAAAACATTAAAATAGGCCCTGGAGTGACCAATCCCTATATTAAAGATGTTAAAAATGCTGCATATGAAATAATCAATATAAATAACCTATCTGATAAAAGAGCAATATTCGGCATTGGTCCTGGAGAGCGCAAAATTATGGAACAGCTGAATAAACCCTGGACAAACCCTACATCCACACTTAAAAATTATATCGATGATCTGCATGAATCCTTTAAGAAAAAGAATTCCAATATTCCAATATATATTGAAGCACAAAGTCCCAAATTATTAGAAACAAGCGGACAAATTGCAAATGGATGTCTTATAAACGCATCACATCCAAAAGATTTTAAAGAATTATCAAAACATGTAGAAACTGGAAGGAATGCTTCCAACAATAAGGATGACTTTGATATAGCGGCTTATGCTGCAACTTCCATTGGAGAAGATACAATAACTGCCAAAAATGCAGCTAAAATTGTAGTTGCATTCATAATAGCAGGATCTGCGCCCCCAGTTCTTGAAAGACACAACATATCCCAAGAAACAAGAAAAAAAATTTATATTCAATTAAGTCAGGGCAATATAGGAAAGGCTCTTGGATTGATTGGAGATGACCTGATAGATATTTTTTCAGTTACCGGGACTTCTAAAGAAATTATACCTCGAATTGAATCATTGAAAGAAGAGAATGTGACTCAATTTGTAGTTAGTGCTCCATTTGGCAGAAATCATGAAGAATCTTTAAGGTTATTCAAGGATGTAATTGACAGTTTTTAACAATATTTTTATTATAAATCAAAACTAATAATATAATATTATATTTATTTATATTGCGGGTATTATAATGGAAATTGAAAATTTAACTAAAGATATAAGGCAAAGAGCTTTTGAGCGAAAAGAACCGAAAACTCCCGAACAGGTTGGGGCAAGCTGGTATAATGATGATTTAACATACGACGGTGTTGCAAAAACATTATTTATAATTTTACCGACCCCAGGTTGTGCATGGGCTCTTGGAGACAGTGGAGGATGTACAATGTGCAGCTACGTTTCAGACTGTACACTTGAACCTATTGATACTGACACTATTTTAAGAATATTCAACGACCACTTATCAAGACATCCTATTAGCGAAGAAGAAAAGATTTCCGTAAAACTATTTGCATCCGGAAGTTTTTTAAATCCTTATGAACTTCCAAAAGATGCTCGTGATGAAATTTTAAAAACTCTAATGGGATTAGGAAATGTTACTGAAATAATCGTTGAGTCAAGGCCAGAATATGTAAAAGAGGAAGTTTTAGATGAAATCTTTGAAATCATTGGAGATACACTCTTTGAAGTAAGTATAGGCCTTGAAACATCAAATGATTATACAAGACTTAAAAAAATTAATAAAGGATTTACCCGTGATGATTTTGAAAATGCAGTAAAAGTAATGCAAAATCTTAAAAATACAAAAGGATACAATCTAAAAGCAAAAGCATATATCTTCGTTAAACCTATTTTAGTATCTGAAGCGCAAGCCATAGAAGAAGCAGTAGAAACAGCAAGATACTGTGATTCAATTGATGTCGACAGACTTTCATTTTGTCCTGCAACAATACACAGCGGTACCGTAATTGAAAGATTCTGGAGAAAGGGAGCATATCAGCCTCCATGGATCTGGTCATGTGTTGAAATCATCAACACAGTGCGTGACGAATTGGACATTCCTGCACTTCTTGATACATCCGGATTCGGTTCAAGAAGAGGCCCATACAACTGTAAAAAATGTAATAAAGATTTAAAACATATGATTATAGCCAACAATCTGACTCAGACTAAAATAGAATATGATTGCGAGTGCAGACAAGAATGGTTAGCTGAAATAAATAATTCCAATATGAATAGCTCAACCGTTGAGATTAAACATATCCCATTATATTAATATATATTAAAATAGTAATTATTACTAGGAGGAAAAAATGAAAACCAAATTTGTTAGTTTGCTGGCCATAATTCTTGGATTAATTATTATCCTGTTTCCAGTATTTGGACTTGTTGGAGCTAGTTCCCTGATTGGTTTATCCGTATTGTTAATGTCAATTTATCTGCTTGTAGTTGGAGTAAGCATAATCGATTATAACAGTTCAGGAGCAATCCTTGATTTGATTTTAGGAATGATATTGTTATTCATGAGTATTGGTTTGATATTCAATCCGGCATTGCTCGGATTCCTAACCCAAATCACATTATATCTTGCAGGAATAATGTTAATTATAGTATCTTTAGTATCTTTAATTAACAACCGCATGTCAAGATTTGGTTTTTATGTAGGTATAGCCGGAATTATTCTTGGTCTATTATACATAGTTATTGGAACTTACGTTTCAAATCCGATTATTCTTGGTACATTAATAGGAATATGGTTAGTGATAAACGGTGTTTTAAAACTAATGGATAATTAAATTATCCTATTTTCTTTTTTTGGTGTTTATATTGATTGGTATTAGTGCAGATTTTGACCCCGTTCATAAAGGTCATGAAAAATTAATTAAGGAAGCTTGCAGGCTAGCTCAAAGAGAAAATAAAAAAGTAGTGGTTTACCTGAACAAAGGTTTCAGTGCAAATCATGCTCCATTTTTTGTCAATTTTGATGCAAGACGAGACATGGCATTGGCTCTTGGAGCTGATGAAGTAAGAAGTTTTGAAGGACTTCATCACAGACTGGTTTTATCATACAGCGTTCCTATTAGACTAAAACAGATGATTGATGACGGTGTAACAGACTACATTACCTCAGCAAGCATTTCACTTGATGAAATCAAATCAAAAGCACAGAAATTTATTGATGAGGGCAATTTTGTCGGAATGCCAAAAAGTTACACCAACAGAAATGAAATAAGATGGTATGCAATAAATGAGTTTTTAGGCGGAAAACTGAACTATCACGTTATTAAAGAATTCAGCAAGGACAAATACTCAGGCAGATTAATTCGCCAATCCATTATTGATAATGACCTTGAAATTACAGCAGATATTGAAAAACTGCTACCAAAAACAAGTGTTGAGATTCTGCAGCGCGAAATTGACGCAGGCAGGGTTCCGGGAGATAGAAACTGGAAAGACATCTATAAGCGTATGAATACATATTCAAGAGGCAATCTTGAAAAAATAGCTTATCTTAATGGAAACACCATAAATGAGATAATAAAAAGAAGAGTTTATAGAGACCCTGAATCTATTTGGGCCGCTTTTAGAAGATCAAATTATGGTCCTGTAATGACAAGACTTGCCATCAGTTCAATTGAAATGGAAGTTACAAAAAAAGAAGTAATGGACTTGATGAAAAGCTATGAGGCACAGGGAGTAATACCTGATAACCAGAAGGTTCAAAAAGTAATTGACAGAGCATGGTATGTTGCAAGCGAGTCTGAAAAAGGTGTAAGCGCACGTGAAGCCAATGACATATTTAGAAGCGAGAATATAAATGTCGATGCTCCATTATCATTAGAGGCCGGACTCAATTTGACAAAATTTGAAACAAAAATTACAAAAGAAGGCATCAAAACCGATTTATATGTTGACAAAAACGGCAAGATTTCAGTTCAGTTCAAAAGTGAAGGCAAGAAAATAAAAACAAATCTGAGACTTCCAGCAGTTGAAGTAACCTATTTAAGGTATATTATGGATTCTCATTTTATTCCAGTTACCGGAAGTATAAAAAAAGCTAAAAAAGGATTTAAAGTTAAAGTAATTATTGGTTAAGTTTTTTTAATGCTGCCTTAACCATTATCAATTCATTTCCATCAAAATAATCAATTATTTCTTCCAATTCTTCTGATTTTCTTTTGGAATTTTTTAATGTGTTTTCAATTCTTGAAAGTGACTTTTCCTTAAAATCATCACCCTCAGTCAGTGCCAATGTTTCAAAAAACTCGTCATCAAGACCGCAGTTTCTGGAAATTTCATATGATTCAATCAAAAGAGCAGATAGAGATTTTGTATAAGAACTTCTAAGCATTTTTAAAATAGCTGCATCACCTACATTATCACTGATTTTTCTGGTTTTGAGAAAGTCATTAAAAAACAACAGTTCATCAGCCCTTTTTCCTGAAAGATATAAAATAGGATTTTCACTGTCGATTTTGCCTATTATAGCACCATCAATAAGGTTACTGACATATTGATTCATTTCCAATGTTGTATCGGGTGAAATATTATTCAAATCCAGATATATTCCATCAACATATTTTCCATATTCTTTTGCAACGGCCAAAGCTGATTTCGGCGAAGTTGCTGAAATTAAAATATCCGATTTGACAGCCACCTCTTTAAATGTATTCAAAACCTGAATATTTTCCTGTTCTATTCTTTTGCAGGTTTCGCCAGACCTTTTTTCACAAGATGTTATAAATTGAATATCCTCTGATTTGATTAACTTTAAAAGATTTTTAGAAACCCTGCCAAAACCTATTAAACCAATAATCATTAAATCACTTTAATCATTTCTTGAAAAGAAGCATGTCATGTAAATTGACCCCTATGTCTTTTGATATGGTGCCGCATTTTGAACATAATAAAAAGTAAATTTCCTTTTCAGACAAATCTATCTCAGTTAAACCTTCATAATTTCCCATTCCTTTTGAAATTATAAATCTGTGGGCATCAAAGATTTTTCTAAACTCATCTGAAATTTCACTATCCACATAACCTACAGTTCCCGCACCTATCTCGACAATTTCGCCAAATTCGTCAAGACCTGCATCAAGTGCTTCTTCCATGCAGGCATCGTTTAAGATAGGTTCTGATTTAACTGCTATTGTAATATTCAAACCGTATTCCTTTATTTTAGCAAGAAGTAACTTGTCAAAAACTATTTCACCGGTATTGTCCACCAGATACAATACATTATCATTTGTCTTGAGGGATTCTTCAAACTCTTCAATATCCTTAATAACCAAATCTTTTTTCAAGGAATCCTTAATGACGCTTTCGATATCATCATCCAATGTGAATGCACCAAAATCCAAAATATTGCCTATGATTGCAATTTTAACATAGTTTTCCAGACTGTCATCATTTTCAAGTATCTTTTTGACGTCCGGCAAATATTTTAAAGCAATTTCATTACCTTCAATCTTCTCTTTATGATAAGGGTCTCTGCAGCCTGTTTTCTGTTTAATCATATTATGCATTGCAGAGCCTGTGCTGTTTGAATTGGCTCCTAATTTAAAGTTATCATGTAAAAATTCAAAGATATCTTCCATCAGTTCCATTTTAAGCAATTCATCGCCAGTGGATAAATCCATAGCTTCTCTGGCCTGTCTTAAAAAACAAGGCCCACATTCATAACTTATCTTCACCTAACCACCGTAAATAATTTGAACCAATTGTATTTCATCATTATCTTCAATTACAGTATCCTCAATGACCAAATCTCCATTCTGTTTAGATACTATTGTCTGAGGAGACAAATCTAAATCATCAAGTAAATCCTTAATGGTATAATTTTCATTTGGCAATTCCCTTTTTTCGTTTAAATCTTTATATTTTAATGTAAATGACATATTATCACAATCCGAACTCTTCTAAAAATGAACATGCTTTACATAATTCATTGGCGGAAGGTTCACCGCACCTGACACATCTTCCATGCTCATATTCCTTTTTGATATCCTCTTTTAAATTGTTCTTAATTTTATCATAACCTCTTAAAGTGGAGTATTTGATTGTAGGGTGCTTTTCTGCAAGCTGATTAATGACTTCTGAAACTTCCCCCCTGAATGACTGCATTGCATATGGACAGCTGTCAAAGTGAACTTCAAGTTCCTTTGCAACCACATACAAACCTATCTCTCTTTCAGGTATTTCCCGAAGAGGCTTAATCTTAACTGTAAATTCTTCAGCTTTGGATTCTGTTTTTGCACCTAATTTAGTTAGATTATCTGTATTTCCTTCAAGATAGTTCATCATTATAGCCTGAACTTCATCATCCAAATTATGTCCGGTAGCAATTTTGGTAGCTCCCATTTCACGTGCGGCCTTGTTGATTATGGTTCTTCTGAATACTCCGCAGTAGGTACATGATCCCTTATGATCATCCCGTTGCATGATTTCGTCTAATGTAATGCCGTAATCTTCTTTTAGGGAAACTATCTTATGTTCAATGCCTAATCTTTTAGCATGGCGAATAGCTATATCAACACCGTCCTGGCGATAATTGGCTATTCCTTCATCGACAGTAACGGCACAGATATCTATAATATTTCTTTGGCGGAAACTGTCCAATATTTCCAAAGTAGTTACACTGTCCTTTCCTCCTGAAAGTGCAACCAATACCTTGTCTCCTTTATCAAGCAGTTTTTCTTTTTTAACTGTTCTGATTACTTTTTTTTCAATAGATTCAATGAAACAGTCCTTACATAAAACTTGTCCTGACTGTTCCTTTTTAATAATGACTTTAGGATTACCGCATTTACTACATTGCATATTTATTACCTACATCTGTTCTACAAATCTTGCCAGCTGGTTTAAGGTGTTTACTTCAAATACATGTGCTCCGGCATCTTCATATAATGACACGCAACTGTCCACAACATCCCATTTGTTCTTATCTTCCGGATTCAATATTATTACCTTTTTTGAATCTCTTACCATTTCTTCAACAACACCTACACTGGCAGGAATACCATTCACTTTCGGACCGGACCAGTCCCTGCAGTCCGATAAGATAATTACATAAGACTTATTGTTTATATTGGCCATATCCTGAAATTTAGTGAAAGCAGAGTACATATCTGATGTACCGTGAACCATCATGTTTTTTACACGCATGTCCTTAACTTTTACAAAGGAATCAATTAGATATTCTTCCTTTAAAGCCTGCGTGGTTTCAATGACCTTGTTGTCAAATTCAAAAGTTCTGGATTTTTTAAATGCAGTCTGTGCTGAAAACATGAGCATGAAAAACCAGCTGCTGATCCATTCACATGACCCGCTGATATCATTCAGGAATAAATGTTCATTTTTGTGAGGTCTCGGTTTTGCTTTTACAAGCTCTAAGGGGACTCCACCATATTTTAAGTTAGCTCTTATGGTTCTTCTCATGTCAATCCTATTGGAGCTGGACTTGACCTTTCTTCTTGAACGTTTATTTGCTATTCTTTTACCAAGCCTTTGACAGATTTCAAGCATTCTAGGATCAAATCTGTTCAATTTTGTCAAGTCTTTATTCATCAGCTCCCCATCTCTTTCAAGCTGTTTTACTTCTTCCAGGAGAGGCTGGCCTGACAACATTTTTAACTTTTCATTGGTGATTTTTTCTTTTTGGATTTTTTGATAGGCATTATTTTGCTTTTTGATAATATATTTATTGGATTTTGGACCTTTACCTCGATAGGCTTTGCTCTGGTTTGGCATGTCTTTAGGTTTTTCTACCTTTTCAACCTTGAAAATCTTTTCAAAAATCTTGTTGAATTTAGGAATATCATACCTGTCCTTAACATAGACCGCCATTAAAGCGGTTTTTAAAAGTTGCCTGTCCTCCTCACCCAAATCCTGGTAAATCTGCACAGCAGACTGAGTGCTTCTAATACTTACAGGCAGCCCTTCGTCCCTTAGCTGTGAAGACAGATTAGCAATTTTAGCAATCATTTTATCTTTTGTTTAAAACATCTTTAATAACTCTTTTTTTATCACTTTCGGTCTTAATAGCAACACCAATACTGCTTTCAAGTGATTCATCGAGATTTTTAGTTCCCAAATTAGAAACTGATTTAACCCAGTCCACAGTACCCCTGACAGAAGGTTTTTTCATTAAGTTAAGATTACGGATAGTGTGAACCAGTTTAACAACAGTTGAGACAACTTCATCATCAGCATCAGGCAGTTTTGATTTGACGATTTCAATTTCTCTTTCAACTGTAGGGTATGGAATATATAAAAACAGACATCTGTCCTTGGTTTCATCAAGAAGAGATCTTTGAGAGTTGGATGTCAGTATAACAATCAAGTCATTTTGAAGCTGGAATGTCCCCAAATCATTGATTGTTATTTCCTGTTCGCCTAATGCCTGGAGCAGGAAACTTTCAACTTCCTCATCTGCCTTATCTATTTCATCTATTAACAATACAGAATTATTTTCATTTAAAAATGCATTAAGAAGAGGTCTTTGAATGAAATATTGCTCATCAAATATCTTTTCTTCACTGTTTTCATCATGCCTTGCAGCTTCCAGGTGCAATAACTGCTTTTGATAATTCCATTCACCAACGATTTGTTCAAAAGTAATTCCTTCATAACATTGAATTCTGAAAAAATCCCTTTCAAATGCTTTTGCAATTACTTTTGCAAGCTCTGTTTTACCCACACCAGGAGGTCCTTCAATAAGCATTGGCTTTCCGAGTAAAAATGACAAATATACTGTAGTGGAGATTTCATTATTTGAAACATACTCAGCATCTAAAAGCAATTTGTCAATGTCCTTAATAGTAATATTTTCTGTTTGCAAAATCTAACCTTCCAAAAATTGTTACTAAAATAAGTTATATTCTAATCAATATAAAGTTTTGTAATTAGTTATATATTAATATGACAAATAATAATAAATTGAATAGGAGGAAAAAAATATGGAAAAAGATAATGCAATTATCATTATACTGTTGATTCTTATTGTGCTCAGTGCAGGTGCATATATAGTAATTGGCGGCATTGGTCTTACATTTAAACATGATACAACAGACAATGCAACATTGAATACAACCCATGTAAATAAGACTTTAAATAAAACAAACACTTCTACAAGTCAGACACATGACACAGGAATATATGCTCCGGATTCATCACAAAGCAGCAGTAGCAGCAGTAGTAGTGGTGTAAGTAGTAGTAGCAGTGATGGAGGATATTCTTATCAGAGTTCCTCAGAAAGTGTAAGTCAAGATACTTCAACTTACAGTGAATCAAGTTCCCAATCCAGCCAGCAGGCAGGACAAGCTGAAGGAACTTCATCCCAGGATTTTGACTGAAAACTAATTTTTAAACTCGTCAGGATTTTTGAACAATTCAAAATCCTGAACATAATCTTTTCCCGTTATCATTGCTATTTCAGCTTTCTGTAGTTCGGAACCCAAATATGCGGCATGTTCCATTCTACTGACTAATTTTTTTGAAATTATTTCTTCATATACTTCTTTTGCAGATTGACCGACAATAACTAAATCGGGCTTATTCTTTATAAAATGAGTTGCAGTAATTCTACTGTCTGCAACAGTAGTCCCATAATCAACATTAATTTTAAAACTTCCGGCTTTGTCTTTTATAAATTTAAACGGATGCTTTTGCCGAGTTTGTTCAACACCATCCAATTCATTTAAAATTACATCGTTTCTTTTATGTTTATCTTTAAATGCAACCAGATTAATTCCTAAATCCTTTGGAATGGATTTTCTGTGTTTTGCAAGAAACATCATCTTTGAAGCTGTGGACAGTTCATAAACACTTCCCCTGGTTTTTCCACTTTCTTCAGGAGTGAACAATATGCTTACCCCCAGTTCCATACCGATTCCTGCTAAAAGTACATTAACACCACCTGAATCCGCATCCATCAGCTCAGTTACGTTACCCACTCCAAAAAACATTGGAGCAGGATTTGTCTTGTGAAACTCATTGCATGCAATTATAGACTCGACAATACTGGAACTGTTTACAGGATCCAGAATCAAATCAGCGACATATCTTAAGCCTTCAGTATCCTTAATTAACTGATGCATTGCTTCAACTCTTTCAGCAGGAGATTTTGGAGATTTTCCCTGTGAGAAATTAGTCGGCAATAATACAGCAGGAATATCCTTTTCCTTTAATATTTCCTGAACTTCGGAATTGTTACCCAAATCAAGACTCAAAACAAAGTCAATTCCATTTTCGGCAGCAACTTTAATTTCATTAGCGTTTAAAGTGTCTATGCTTAACGGCCTGTCTCCAACAATAGGTCGCAGAGTTTCAATTAGTTCAGGTATCTTATCTGAAAAATCTTCACCTGCAGCCATTCCAATATCAATCATATCCGCTCCGGAATCAACAAAATATTGACATTTATTAATTAAAGCCTCCTTTGATAGGAATGGAGCATTTGCAATTTCAGATAAGACTCTCATTGGGAAATCTTCACCGACAGGAAGGTTTTTAATCAGAATATTATTTGGTTTTTCAAGAAGTTTCTTAATATTTTCCTCATCATTTTCAAATTCTTCAATGAACTTGAAAGCCTCTTTACGTTTTTCTTCTTCAATAAGTTTATCAGCAGGCTTTTCTTCAGACAGTTCAATGGTGTCAAGCAAGTTTAAAACCATTGCCAAATCAGCACCATCAGTTGACCCTTTAAAAGTTGGAATTCCAAGCTCTTTGGTAATTTCTTTTGTTCCTTTTTTAATTAAACCTGGAACCAAAATCATATCGATTTCATCCAATTGATCAGAAAAGCAAGCTTTAACTTCTTTTATAATTAGTCTTGGAGTTAAAAATGCTGCTACCTGAGTATTATCAACAATATGTACAATTATGTCTTGTTTTGAGTCTGAAACCACATCTTTGATTAAAGGATATGCCAACTCCCCTGTCATTATTAAAACTTTCATAAACTTCCAACCAAATTTTTTATATTAAATATTATTATTTATTCATTATATTAATTTTTTTAAAAATAATCAATGCTGTCAAGCTAAGATTTTTTGATTTTTTAAAAGCTGTCTTGGATATTTGATTTGCATTTTTTATGATAATATTTCTTTTTATCTCTTTCTTCA
>NZ_CACWVY010000049.1 GCF_902764455.1 uncultured Methanobrevibacter sp. | reverse complement strand
AATTTAAATTAAAGAAAAATTAGAACGAATTTTCATCGAAGTGAAACTTCAACTGTAAAAAATTTAAAATCAAATAAGCCTATAAAATTTTACAGACTCCTTTTTTTAAAAAATTATATTAAGAGATATATACAGTAGCTTAAATAATACTGAAATTCTAATTTAAAATCAAGCAAATGAAAAAAAAGACATCATAATTTTTGATTAAACTTATGAACTATGAAAATAATTAAAGCTAATTAAAAAATAATTAATGAGATTATTTAACCGAAATCTTAACTTTCTTAATAACTGCATTATAAATATTATTTCCAGCATATTTGACTTCTGCAGTGTAAGTTCCTTTTTTAGTTAATTTGGTCAGTTTGAAAATAGCTTGCCCTTTTGAGTTTGTTTTAGCTGAATATGTTTTACCATTGACTTTAACTGTAACTTTCATATTTTTCATTACAACATTTTTATTGGTTTTTAAAGTAACAGTGTATTTTTTAGTTTTATCCTTTACTTTAAGGGTAGCTTTAGCGGCGGTTAATTTCGGAGTCACTTTTTTAACAGTGATTTTTGCAGTAGCAGATGACTTGATATAATTTGAATCTCCAGGGAAATTAATAACCACATCATAAGTCTTAGGTGTCAAAGTTTTTGTCGGAACCATTACCTGACCATTATCATCAGTTAAATAACTTTTAGTAACTCCATTAAGAGTTATTGAAATTTTGGCATATTTAATAACTGTTCCAACAGAATCATGTAAATTTACAATCAAAACTTTACCTGCACCATAATCAGTAGTTAAATTAGCTGCATAAATAAATGAAGATTTCATTATTGTTATTGAAATTTTAACAGGATCTACTTCATAGCAATTATCATCAATGCTGATTTGGGCTTTGTATTTGCCGGCAGGCAGATTAACAAACCAGTTATATCCAACTTCAGATTTATAAGTTCCAATAACTTGATTTTTAGAATTGTAAATTTTTATTGTTGCATTAACACCAGTGACAGGATAACTAGGATTATCATACATTTTGATATTTATATCTCCACCAAAACCTACAATACCACTATAATCTGATACAAATAATGTGTATACAGGCAAGTTTCCTTCAAACTCTGAGTCTGCAACGAAAGCATTAAATTTAGCCCCACCTGTGATTTTTGCAACATTTCTTTTAAATACACAATTTGATGCTGAACTGGCCTCTGAAGTAGAACCAGAAAGTGCACCACCGTATTTTGCATTATTACCTTCAAATAGAGACACTCTGACTGAACATCTATATGCTGCACCACCATACTCTACTGCAACATTATCATAAAATGTACATCCGGTGACATCAGTTAAAGCAATAGCTCCACCGTTTTTAGCAGAATTATACCTGAAAAAGGAATCTTCTGCACCTCCTTCATAAATAGCCCCACCATCATTAACTGCAGTATTGTAAAAGAATTTACAAGTATCCGAGTGAGAATTAAACATTGCTCCACCATTAGTTGCTGAATTATTGGTGAATAAACAATTTTTAGCAGAGTTCTGATACATTGCCCCACCATTTTTTGCAGTATTTCCCGTGAAGTTACAATTTACTGCATAAGCCTCCATTAAAGCACCACCGACATTAGTTGCGTAATTATATTCAAATAGACAGTTATTTACAGATCCAGTGTGCATTGCACCTCCCTGAACAGCATGATTTTGCCGGAATATCGAATCAAATACAGTATAACCGTAAACCGCTCCACCATCATCCGAAGCAGTGTTTCCTATGAAAATACAATTTTGAGCAGAGTTAGACCCTCCTCCAATGGCTCCTGCATGAGTGGCAGAATTATTTATAAAAGTACAATCAACAACATAGGTATTAAATGCTGCTCCAGAATATCCCTCCGCATAGTTTCTAAGAAACGTACATTGGCTAGCGGAACTTCCCATCATTGCTCCACCTTGTTTATGAGCAGTATTATCCATAAATGAGGAAGATGTAGCATAAACATCGTATATTGCACCACCCTCATTTGCAACATTATTCTTGAAAGTACATTTATCCGCACTACCTTTATATATTGCTCCACCACGGTTTTCTGCAGTGTTGCCGTCAAAAATACAATTAGTCGCATATCCTCCTTGTATAGCTCCACCATATAAAGAAGCATGGTTATTAGTAAAATTACAATTTGTAACTGCAAAATTGGAACCAAGTATTGCAGATCCACTCTCAGAATGGGCATTGATAAAATTAATATTATTGAAATTTACATAATTGGTTACATCAAAAATTCTGGCCTTAAAGTTACCGTCAATTGAATAACCATCACCATAAAGATTAATAGACCTGGAAATAGGAATTCCATTTACAAAATTAGAATCCGAAATTGGATTATACTTGTAATTTCCTTTCAGACGGATCGTCCAATCAGTATTATCATTAATTAATGAATTTAAATCTGAAAATGAAAGTTCACTGGAAGATAAAATTTCACTATCGCCGATACTATCAGTTAGATTAACATCTTGACTACTAATAGTACCATTCATCAGATTATCTTCTTCTGCATAAGCTGCAGACATAATCAAAAAGGATACAAACAATATTGAAAGCAATACCTTTTTATTTAGCAAACTTTTATCCTCCATAAATTTTATAATGATATTTATTTTTATAAATGATAATATATATCATTTTTGTTTATAATATGACGAATAAAACCTAAATTATTAAAAAATTAATAGAAATACTGTGAAAATAAAAATTAGAAAAAATTAAGTTAATAATGAATATAAAAAGATTTGCTTAGATTATATTTGCATTAAAAAAATAGAGTTAAAATGGAAGGCTTGAATACTTTCCATTTATTCTAACATTATTGTTATTCCAGTTAGTTATTTTTCCCAAATCATTACCAGAATTAATCGGATCGCCGACAACCCATGTTTTACCGATTAAAACCTGAGTCCAAACATGCCCGAAGGTACCGTCACTGAATACGCATTTTCCATGAACATATCTTGCCTGTAAACCTGCAGTTCTATACATAGAAATTAACAGGTGCGCCTGATCAACGCAATTTGCACGTTTAGAATTTAATGTACCGGTAGCGCCCTTTTTAGTATCGTAATAATAACTGTAGACTACATTATCCCTTACATAATTAAATATGGCTTTTGCCTTGTCAACAACACTAGTTAAACCACTAGTCAATGAATTTACCAACGATTTAATCTTTGCAGTTCCAACAGGGCAATTACTTGATGAGCGAAGATATGCACTGGATGAAGCAGCATTTTTTTCATTCAGTCCATTTCGGAATTTGGAAAGTTCGACATTTACTGATTGAGAAGTTGAACTATCAGCATAATCATTATTGCCTCTGAATTTAACCAGAACATTATATTTGCCTAATGGAACATCTGTTATGAATTTTGCATAACCATTTGATGAAGTAATCTCATAATATGTTTGAGAATCAATGATTAATTCAACAGTTTGGCCGGAGATAGGTTTACCATTCGAATCCGTCAAGAGAACTTTAAATGTTTGTGAAGAATCCTTATAAGAGGTTCCACATTTCCAACTAAGTTTAGTATCGGTTCTTTTAAAAACATGTATTTCACAGGAACCCGAAGTTCCGTTTACTTTAGAATCATCCGGTGTTTTATAGTTGACAGTATAATTGCCCACTTTGAGATTAATAGGCAAATATGCAATTCCATTATTATCCGTAGAAGTGGTGTAAGTTGTGCTTCCAACAGTGAAAGTCACCGCCTTATTTGCTAAAAGAACACCTCCTGCAGTATAAGCCACCTTAAACTGAGTGCCTGCACCCTGACCGAAATCTTTTATACCTCTTACCGTTAGTTCCGTGCGGGTAGTTTGAAGTATTGTAAGAGAGTTTGTTGAATAAGCTGATTTAAAAAACTTATTTCCAGCAAAGGAATATCCAACTGTGTAATGACCTTTATCTAATGATGCCATACTAAGATATATCATTCCATCACTATCAGTTTTTTTGGAATAGGTCTTTCCATTGATTGTAATTTTAATGATTTTTCCAGATTTTGAATCATCACCCAGACCAGTTGAGAATTTTACTTTAATTTCTTTTTTATCTCCAGGAATGAATGTATATGAATAAGTGGTTAATTTAGTAGAAGCAATGCTATAAATTTTAACACTAAATGATTTTGTTAAACCATCCTTATTATAACAAACAGCCTTATATGTGCCGGGTTTAAGATTATTTAGAGATAAACTTACTTTTCCTTTGGAATTTGTTTTTATTTTATAGGTTTTGCCATTAATTTTAACCTTAACATATTGATTGGTTAAATCCTTTCCATTACTTTTAAAGAATTTTACTTTAAACCGTTTACTGTCTCCTGAAACTTTCTTAAAGTCAGATGAACTAATAGTTGATAAAATTTTAAAAGTAGTGATTAGTTTATAACCTGTAATCGGGTCATTTGCAACTATTTTATAAGTACCAGGTTTTAAATCTACAGACAAACTTACCAAACCTTTACTGTTAGTTTTTTTCGAATATGACTTTCCATTAACAGATATGGTAACCTGCCTATTTTTTAAGGGATTTCCCTGACTGTCAAAGAATGTTGCACTGTATTGTGTAGATCCCTTATAGTATTTGGTAATGTCCTTTGCAGCAATTGTAGGCAATATTTTTATAGGTGATGTAAGGTTATTGCTGGCCTCATATGAATCATCTCCTGCAAAATAAACCATAGATGTATATGTGCCGGGATTTAAATCTAAATTGACACTTGCTATACCATTACTGTCAGTTGTGGCAATATATTCCTGATTGTTTATAATAAAATTAACTTTTTTATTGGATAATGCAGAACTGCTATTTGAATCCTTTAAAATTATATTAAAAGAGCCTTTATAATAAATAGAGTTTTTCTGTGATGTCAATTCCGTTTGATTTTTACTGTTTTCACCCAAATTAGTGAAATCATTATTATTAGAGATAATATCAGAATCAGAAGCATCCAAATCATAAGACTGAATTTTATCTTCTAGTTGAATTAATGTATCCGAATAAGAATGGAGAGGTGTAGAATTTGTGAGATTAACCTCGCTTGCTTGAATAGCACTAATTGAACAAAGCAGAATTAATGCAAAAAACAGAGATAGTAGAATTTTTTTGTTAAAAATAATTTGCCTCCTTTAAACAATTTTAAATTAAAATTTATTATTGTCTTTAATACATATATAATTATCGAATGGAATGATTAAAAAAAAACAGTTATTTGTAATTTCCCACATATTTTGTGGAAATTATTAATCAATACCCCCTTAAAAAAAAAAGACAATCATTTTTAAAAAACAACAAAACATGAAAATAAAAATTAAAAACTCAAAAATTAATGTAAAATTAATCTTATCTACAGTAAAGAATGGAAATTTACTTCCAGAATCTTGGATAAGTATCAGGTTTCATGAATACTTTAGAAACATTTACTGCAAAGCCTGAATCTGCATCTAATATTTCATTACTATTTAATAATGAATTTCCTGAAGCAACCAATTCTCCTTTTAATGTTTCAATAGCAACTATATCATTTTTTTGAATATTATCAGCCAGTGAAGCAATTCCACCGCAGGCAAGGTCTGCACCATGACATATTGCATCAACAGCAGAATCTTTAATTACAATTTTTGGCAAATAATCCGCTGCCCTTTCCATTGGCATGATGGCATCACGTAAAAAGGATTCATCTCCGTCTTCAATCCAGAAATGATATGCATCGGTTACATCCTGAAGGGTTACCAAATTATTTTTTTCAGTGAATGAACCCACTTGAGTTCTTCTAAGTTCTGCCATGTGCGCTCCAACACCTAAGGCTTCACCAATATTATGACAGTATGTTCTGACATAGGTTCCGGCTTCACAGCCTATCCTGAATAAAACATCCCTTCCTTCAATTTCATAAATAGTTGAATAATAAATATTACGTGTTCTAAGTTCACGTTTTACTGCTGATTTAACTGGAGGTAACTGAAAAATTTTACCTGTAAATTCAGCAAATACTTCACGAATTTTATCTTCCGCAACATCATGATGGAATGTTAGCAAACAAACATACTCTTTAGGAGCGGTTAAAAGAAGTTGAATAGCACGGGTTGCATCATCTAAACCTACCGGTAAAATTCCAGTAACTTTAGGATCTAATGTTCCCCCATGTCCTGATTTTTCTAATGGTAAAATTCGTTTAATCCATGAGTCAATTTCATGAGAAGTTGGACCGGATGGTTTATCTAAATTAATAACCCCTTTAGAAATATAATCCCTGATTTCACGTTCTTCAGGTTTGCAGCCAAAATCGGGATTTGTAAAACTTTTGGATTTTGTAACCATCTCAAATTTCATGAAAAAAACCTTAAAATATTAAAAAAAATAGTAAATAATGAATAAATTAATTATTCATTTATAAGTCAGCTAAAGCTGCTTTGATAGATTCAATATCGCCAGAAACATCGATAGAATCTTCAGTTGGTTCTAAGTGTGCAATATTACATCTTCTGTTTTTTACTGCTTCACCAACTACTTCTACATAGTTTTCGTCGATAACTTCAACAATAGCGCATTTTTCGCCTGCTTCTCTACCAGCAATTTTAACACATACTCTTCCTACTTCGATTGATGCCATTTATATCACCTTTAATGTTTGAATAATGATTTCTGATACTTCTTCAGGATTGAAAGTACCAGTATTTATAATTATGTCATAGACATCCATATTTGAAATATCAATATTATGGATTTCCATGTATCTTAAGGCTTCACTTTTTTCACGAGTAATAATCTCTTTTTTAGCCACTTCAACAGATTTGTTCTCTCTATCAGATATCCTTTTTGAACGTACATCAAAAGGAGTGACCAGACTAATTTTCAAATCAGCATTATCTACAAAAAAGGCAGATAATCTTCCTTCAATTATAAGGTTTTCTGCTTCTTTGGCTTTTAAAGCTTGCCTTTTATCAATTTCTTTATCAATATCATCATTACCTTCAGCAAACTCACTAAACTCAAGAACACTCATTCCTTTTTCAGCAGCCATTTCTCTAAAAACAAATCCTGCAGAAATATATGGAATGTCCAATTTTTCACTGAGAAGTTCAGCAGTGGTTGTTGTTCCGGTTCCAGCTAATCCGCCTATAGTAATAATCATTATTTTCTAGCCTCGTTTTTGAAATGTTTACGAGCACAGCTTGAACATAAGTACCCACCAAATGGACGGTTAGGTCTTTTAGCTGTTTTTGATAATTTTCCAATTTCATATGGACGTCCGCGAGGAACTCCATGTAACACTTTACCACATTCAGCACATACATGCTTGGATGGTTTTTTCTTTTTGTATCTTAAAACATTTTCTCCGCCGGGAGTGTTTTTATGAACTCTTTTATATGATCTTGATCTAAACCTATTAGCAGGCATTTAATCACCTATAAATTTAATTTTTAATAAATATTTAATAATTGTGTAATAGCGTATTCAATATAGAATATTATACTATTTCTTTCTTATCATTAATAAATGTATGTTTAATGGTCGATTTTAGAACCCTTGTTTGAATCCTAAGAATTTTCTTAATATCTGACTCATTCCAAAAGTACAAATCATATACCATAACAACCAACCAATACCATATGGAATTGTTGCTTTACCACCATAAATGACACTTCCTATTGCATGCCAAAGAGGTGTTAATGTAACCCAATATACAGTAGTTGGTAAAATTATTACTAAATCATGGATAGCTGATGATCTCATCCAAAAGAATATCAGAATAATCGGAACAAAAGTTACAATCATAGGTTTGAACTGATTAGTCATCATTGCAGTTTGGTCACCCATCATTTCAGTTTGCTGAGCCTGAAGTCTAGCAACTTCTTTTCCATCACCTTTTTTCTGAGCTTCACGCAATTCACTTTGGAATTTTTTCATTTTAGCCTGTTGTTCATTAAGTTGATCTTGGTCAACTAAATATTTGTTAGCAATTGTAGTAATTAATGATACGATAAATGCAATAATCAAAACTGTTAAAGCTGGATTTGCAGGATTAGGATCCATTGCAAGAATCGGGTTGAAAATAGCATTCAATGCACCATTAAGCATTCCCATTATATCAACCATAATTTTGCCCCTTTATAAATTTAATACATCTACTAATTTGGAAACTGAAGAATCTAAATGATTATCGTGGTTATATAATATTTTAACAGTAGCGCCTGTTAAAGTAGCATAAGCCATAGAAGTAGCTCTGTTCATTTCTTGATGTAATTGAATATCCTTTGCTTTTTGGGTATCCCTAACACGAGTATCATCATTTAATCTTCTGAAAATAATCTCATCAGGATCAGCTTCAATTAAAATGAAAAGATCAGGTTTTAACTCTTCTAAAACCCAAATTGGAAGTCCTGGTAAAAAACCAGACGGAGTATTTATGGTACAATGAGTATCCACAATAACATTGTCCTTTTCAGATCTTTGTTTAATTTCTTTAGCTGCTTTAGCTTGAATTTCCTTTTGAATTTCAGCTGATAATTTTCTTAAAGCATCTCTATCTTGAACTATATTTTCTTTGATAGCAATTTCAGTCATTATGTCTCCATAATTTAAATGTACATAATCGACACTGTCTAAAGCTTTACCAAGTAAAGTTGAACTTCCAGAACCTGGAATCCCTGTTAATACTACTAATTTCATTTTAATCCCTCACCTTTTTTAAAAGATAAAGCTTAGGAGAATTAATCTCCTAAGAATTTTCTAAGAAGTGGATTTGAGGACATCAGTTGTTCCTCTGCCATTTCTTCATAAAGTTTATGAACAATACCTACAGTAAGCAATACACCAGTACCTCCACCTAAAGCACCGGTTAAATCTGCAAGGAAAGCAATAAGACCTACATATATACCACTGATAAGGGTAAGTGCAGGAATATATTTTTTCAAAATTTTATATAATTGACGTTTACTACTTCTAAAACCAGGTATTTGAATACCTGAATTATAAAGCTGCTCTGAAATCTTTTTAGCATTTAATCCACTAATTTCAACCCATAGATATGAGAATAACATACAGAATCCAATAAAGAATATTGCATATATTAAAACGTGAAGAGGTTCTGTAATAAACATGTGTAATTTAGGGGTTGATAATAACCATGCGATACCATCAACAGGTTTACCTGCTTCAATGTGGCCTAAAATAGGTACGCCAACTTTTTGGAAAATATTTGCAAAAAGGGTTACGTTTACAAGCAATGCACTGGTCAAAATAACCGGCATGTTACTGGAGTAAACGAATTTTAATGGATATTTACCAACTGATCCTCTGATTCTACCGTGACCTCTTACACTTCCGTGGGAAATTGGAATTTCCACTCTCATAGATTCACCATAAAGAACAACTAAAAATACAATAATAGTTGCGATTAATGGAATTAAAATACTGAAGTCGTATACACCGGTAGAAGCTAATTGAATGAATTTTGGAATGATTCCAGCAAATAAACCATCGGTTCCTTGTAAAATACTGAATGAACCTACAACAATTTGTTGACAAACACCTGCAGCAATGAACAAACCGATACCACTACCGAATCCCCATTTAGAAACAACTTCATCCAGATAGATTATCACTAATGCACCAATAACCAATTGTAGAATCAAAAGTGCAGTATATGAACCATCAATAGGTGTTAAATTTCCGGTCAATACTAAAACTGCAGCTTCAAACAAAGTAAAGATAATAGATAAAACCTTTTGTGTAGCTTGAAAATGAGATTTATCCTTATGAGAAGATAAATCTAAATCCAAAAGATTAGAACCTACTAACAATTGAAGTACAATTGAAGCAGTAACAATAGGACCAATCCCTAATGTAAGAATTGAACCAAAACTTCCAGCCATAACAGCCCTTACTTGAGCAAATTGATCTATTGCTCCAGGAGCTAAACCGTATAATGGTATTAATGTTAAAAAGTAATATAATACTAAAACTAGAGCAGTCCATTTAAGTTTTTCATTGAAGTCTTCTCTGTGAACCGGAGATTTGACTTCTGGAACAACTTTAAATATTGGCTCTAATACTTCTAGTGATGACATTTTCTTCCCCGATAATAAAAGATAAAGAAAGCTATAATTCTATAGCTTCTCCTCCTAATTCTTCAATTTTTTCAATGGCACCTGCAGAAAATTGAGGTGCTGAAATTTTAAAAGTTTTAGTGATACTTCCTTTAGCTAAAACTTTATCATAACCTAATTCAGTTACATCGATAACAATAGCATCTCCTTCTTTAGAAGCTTTTCCACTTGCAATTAAATTATCTGCTTGTTCTTCTAAATAACTTAAATTAACTGAATTAACTTTTTTAATCATTTTTTGAGGTCTTTTGAACCCATGTTTACCGAAGTGGTCTGGGTCGTGGATTACAGTCCAGGTCCAATGTTGTTTACCCATACCTGCTTTACCTTTTCCACCTTTGTTACCTGCACCTCTACGTTTTTTGGTACAGCCTCCTCCGTTGGATCTAGAACCTCTTTGTTTGTTAATTTTACGTTTTGTTCTAATCATAATATTCACCCGAGTTTAAAGCATTCTTTTTGCAAGGTCGTTGATTTTTTCTCCCCTGTAACCTAAAGATCCACCTTCTTTTACAGATAAACGGATATCTTCATATCCTTTTCTTGGAGGGTGTAAACGGAATACAGGTTTAATACCTACATCAGCTAATTTGACATCAGAATTAATTAAAGCTTTAGCTAATTCTGGAATATCGTTGTAGTCAGTATTTTCTGCAACATATTCATCAGTAACTTTAACATTACCTGGAAGTCTGCCTCTTTTAGCAATCATTGCAGCTAAAAGGTCTGCGTCAACTTCTCCCCAAGTGATGTAATCCTTAGCTTTTTGAAGCATACCTTCGTAACTAGGATTTTCTTCAACTAATACTGCATGGCTGATTCTGTTAAGTCTTAACATATCTAAAGTGTCAGCAATATTTTGAATGACACCAGTAGTTCCTCTAACTCTAATAACTAAAAACATATAATCACCAATTAGTAGTTAACTCCCATCTTTTTAAGGTCTTCTTGACTAGCTTTAACATTACTTAATTCTTTTAAAGCATTGAATACTGCATTAGCAAAGTTAACAGTAGTTTGGGTTTGTCCGAAAGTTTGAGACCATACATCGTGGATACCAGCAAGTTTTAAGATAGTTTTACCTACATCTCCAACTACTAAACCTACACCTGCAGGAGCTGGCATTAAAGTAACACTTACACTACTGGATTTACCTTGTACTTTGAATGGTACAGTGTGTTCTCTTCCACAAACACAACCCCAATCTCCACAACCTCTTCTTACTTTAATAATGTTGTATTTAGCGTTGTCTACAGCTTTCCTAATAGCAGGACCAACTTCTTTTGCTTTACCTTGGCCTAATCCTACGTATCCATCTTTGTTACCTACAGCAACAATTACTCTGAAATTAACTTTTCTACCAGATTTGTGCATCCTTTGAACTAAGTTAACATCCATTACTTCTTCTTCTAAATCTGGAATTAAGGCATCAACTATTTCTAATTCCATAATTGGAAGACCTTTTTCAAAAATTTCATCGATATCTGTAATGGTTCCATCTTTAACTAATCTACCCATTTTAGTTTTAGGTTCCCATTCATCAATATTAAAACTCATAGTTATACCTCAGCCTCATCAATATTATTTTTAGTTTCTTCAAAGTTTTCAGGTAAATCTGTTGGATTGAGACCTCTTTCTAAATACTTTGAGAATTTTGCTGCAACTTCTTCAGCGTTTAAAGATTCAGCATAATTTGCGACATGTTCTCCTCTGATACGTTCATCTTCAGGGAAAATGAAATCACCGTGAGGAACTTCTAAACCTGCATCAACAGCACCTTTTAATGCTGCGAAAATTTTAGATCCTTTAATTGGAGATTTTAATCCAATATCTAAAATTGCGTATTCAACACCTTTAGCTAAAGCTCTTTTAGCACAGAGGTATCCTGTTAAATAAAATGCAGATAAGTTTCCGGAATGTCCTTTGTATCCGAATCCTGATAATTGTTTACTTACTGCAGAAGCAATAGTGATATCTCCTTCAGGAGCATAATCAATAACTTGAACAGTTGCGTGAGCGTTAGATACTCTAACAACTAAACGAGATTTTTCATAATCGACTAATTTAATTCTAGCTCCGTAATCTGTTTTACCTTCTCTTCTTCTTCTGAAAGCTACTTTATAGTTAGTTCCTTGAGCCATGTTTAGTCATCTCCTTTAATTAAATCATGGTCACGGGCATAGTTTCTCATGTAAGATTTACTTCTAAATGCGCCACCCTTAGCCATTTTGTATAATTTACGGTAGGTTGTAGCATCGATTACTTCTTCTTCACGCATTTCTTTAAGATCTTTTCTTAAAGCTCTGATGGTTGTCATCCATGCTTTTTTCTTAGGTGTACGTGCTTTTTTAGCCCCTTTAATACTACCTCTACCTTTTCTTTTTCCTTTTGCTTTTTGTTCTTTAATTTTTTTAGATCTGTAGCTACTATTACCTTTTTCTCTAGTAATTGCCATAGATACTTCTTCTAATCTTTCTGGATCAATCCATACACGATTAAGACCTACTTTGAGTATACTAGCAGCTAATCTTCTTTGAGTTGTAAGATTCATGTATATAATCCTCCATTCAGCATAGCTGATAAATTTAGATAATATCTAAATTCCCTTTTTTTATCTTTATAATTTAAAAAGTCAAATCAATTCAAATATAAACCCCGGAACTGATTGACTTATAAATATGAATAATTTATTTGTTTAAAACTTTAATTCCGAGTTCTGATGCTTTTTCTAACATCAAAGCTTTTTTCCTTTTACCGATAGAAGCACTTATTCTTGCAGCATCAGTAGCTGGGTCTAAGTCTTCTAATTCTTTTAAATTGTGAACAAGAACATCGTTGTACCCTGAAGGGTGTAAGTCCCTTATAGCTCTAGGGGTTCTGTAACCAATAGCTGGCATGTCAGGTTTTCCTGCTTCATATCTTCTCATTTTACTGGTTTTACCTCTAGGGCGTCTCCATTTGATTCCAAGTTTTTTATAACGAGCATATTCTTGTCTTTTAAATCTTTTGTTAGCCATTTAAATCACCAAATTTATTCTTTGCTAGTTAAGTATATTCCGTCTTGGAATACTCTAGGATCTCTTCCTTTAATTTTAGTTGCTTGTTCTAAGTTAGCCATAGTTTGACCAACATGTTCCTTATT
>NZ_CACWVY010000048.1 GCF_902764455.1 uncultured Methanobrevibacter sp. | reverse complement strand
GAAGCACGTACCAAAGGTGGATATGGTTTAGGAGTATTTTCTAAAGACTTAAAAAAGAAATTAGGTGAATAAGATGGCTTTGGAAGATAAAAAATTTTTAGAGGCTTTAAACAATAAGTTTAAAGGAGAAGACCAGGAAAGTGATCACACCAGTTTCTACTGCTTTGACGGATGGAAGCAATCCGAAAGAAAAAGGGAATTCAATGATGCTGCTGAAAAGCTGGCTAAAGAAAGAAATATGCCTTTCTATAATCCTGACATTGGAGTACCGTTAGGTCAAAGGCAATTGATGGCATATAAAATCTCCGGTACTGAAGATTATGTTGAAGGGGATGATTTACACTTCTGTAACAATTCAGCTATCCAACAATTGGTGGATGACATTAAAAGAACCATTATTGTGGGAATGGACACAGCACATTCAGTATTGCAGGAAAGATTGGGTGTTGAAGTAACTCCAGAAACAATCAATGAGTATATGGAAAACATTAACCATGCGCTTCCTGGAGGAGCAGTAGTTCAAGAGCATATGGTGGAAGTGCATCCTGGTCTTGTAGATGATTGTTATGCTAAAATCTTTACAGGTAATGATGATTTGGCTGATGAATTAGATAAAAGAGTGTTGATTGATATCAACAAGGAGTTTCCTGAAGATCAGGCTGAAATGCTTAAAAAATATGTTGGAAATAAAACATATCAGGTAAGTAAAGTTCCTACACTTGTCGTAAGGGCTTGTGACGGAGGTACAGTTTCAAGATGGTCTGCTATGCAAATCGGTATGAGTTTCATTAATGCATATAAATTATGTGCCGGGGAAGCAGCTATTGCGGACTTTTCATATGCTGCAAAGCATGCGGACGTTATTGGTATGGCAGCATTCTTGCCGGCTAGACGTGCAAGAGGTCCTAATGAGCCTGGTGGTGTAGCATTTGGTACATTGGCAGATATTGTTCAAACCTCAAGAATTTCCGATGACCCTGCTGAGATAACCTTGGAAGTAATTGCTGCAGGAGCTGCATTATACGACCAGGTATGGCTAGGTTCATATATGTCTGGAGGAGTAGGATTTACTCAATATGCTAGTGCAACATACACTGATGATATTCTGGATGACTTTATCTATTATGGGATGGACTATGTAGAGGACAACTATGGAATGTGCCAAGCGGAGTTAAGCATGGATACAGTACGTGACATTTCCACTGAAGTAACACTTTATGGATTGGAACAATATGAATTGCCTACTCTTTTGGAAACACACTTTGGTGGTTCTCAAAGGGCTTCCGTGGTATCTGCAGCGGCAGGATGTTCTGCAGCTTTTGCTACAGGAAATTCAAATGCCGGTGTTAACGGTTGGTATCTAAGTATGATTTTGCATAAGGAAGCTCATTCCAGACTTGGATTTTATGGTTATGACTTGCAAGATCAGGCCGGCGCAGCCAATTCTTTATCAGTTAGAAGTGATGAAGGTTTAATTCACGAATTAAGAGGACCTAATTATCCAAACTATGCGATGAACGTAGGTCACCAACCAGAATATGCAGGAATTGCCCAAGCGCCTCATGCTGCAAGAGGAGATGCATTCTGTACAAATCCTCTAATTAAAATCGCTTTCGCAGATAGTAATAATACATTCGATTTCGGACATGTGAGAAAAGAAATCGCTAGAGGAGCTTTAAGGGAATTCATGCCATCTGGTGAAAGAGATATTATTATCCCATCAAGATAATTTTATCTCTTTTTATTTTTTTATTACGTCTCATTTTTATATTTTCTCATGTGGATGTTAAGGTTGAAAACATATTAATTTGGACACTATTGCATTTTATTAGAAAAATCGATTAATTAAATTAAAATTATAAAATTACTTTTAATCTCTTTATTCTCTTATAGATTACTTTTTTAATATAGTAACTACTAAAATAAAATTATATTAAATAAAAATGGATAATATATGTATTAAATTCATTTTTTGTTTTAAATCGATATTTGGCGGAATATGTGTATAATAGGGATATTATGAATAATATGATTGATTTTGAAGGAATAGAAATTGACCAAGAATTATTGGAAAGAACAAATCCTATATTTAACACTGCCAGAATGACTCTTTTTCAATTGGCTGCTGCAGGTCATGATGATGCCAAGGATGTAGCTCAAAAGTTGAATCTTACTCGGGAAGATACACAAGATAGTAAAACAGTTAAGGCCGATGAAGATGACCTTTTCATTAACAGTGTGATTATGGAAGTAAGATATGTTACTAATGGAAAAATAGCTAAAGAATCAGGTTTTGCTGAAGTTGACTTGCCATGTGGTTTCACACCTAGAGCCATTGAATTTGCAAAAAGTGGCAAGAAATTTGTTGGAATGGATCTTCCCGCAACCATTAATGAAGTTGAACCGGCTATTATGTCACTTTTAGATGAAGAACAGAAAAAACTTGTTAATTTTGAGGGTGTAGATGCAACTAATTATCAATCGCTTAAGTCTGCATTTGATAAGATTGAGGGGGAGGTATGTATAACAACAGAAGGACTCCTGATGTATCTTACAGATTCCGAGATGGATGTCCTGTGTGACAATATTAAAAAGATTCTTGCAGAGCATGGTGGATATTGGATTACTCTTGACCCTGAGATGTCTCTTCTCTACCTTTTGATAGTAAAATCCTTCTATGGGGAGCGAACACGGGAGATTATGTGGCAGTCTAAGTATAGAATAGATGATAAATCTGATGTAAATGCTATAGAAAATACAATAACCATTAGCGTCCGAGGTGATGTTCAGGAAAATATGAAGAATGCAATGAATTATATTAAATCCAAGGGATTTAAGTTGGAGAGGCTTCCGTATGCTGACTATGTGCCCGAGTTTAAAAGTTTAGAAAAGGCAAATCCTAAGATTGTAGCTCAGATTAGGGAAGGTTTTAAGAGAGTATGTATCTGGAAGATTACAGTTGATGAATCAGTTAATGTTGACATTTCTGATGTCGGGGCAGAGTCATTTAATGCGGATGCATCAATTGATGGTGACAGGCTTAATTTGGTTTTGTCAGGAAATCTTGATACATTGAGTGCACCTGAGCTTCTTGCTAATTATGAGAAGATTAAGAAAGATAATACTCTCAACAGTGTGTTTATTGACTGTTCTAACCTAGAATATGTGTCCTCTGCAGGGCTGCGTGTTCTTCTTATTATGCAAAATGACTGTGTGGATGGGGTTATAATGAAGTCATGTAATGAAACTGTTATTGGAGATTTATCAAATACTGATATAAAGATATTGTAAGAGCTAAAAGTACATTATATTTTGTATAGTTATAGGCAACAAACTTTTACAATGATTTTTGGTCTTTATGATATTTATTAAACTTGATTTTTGTTTCAAAATATAATAACTTAATTGATTATTGGATAGTTTAATCAAATTATTTTTCATTCTAATTTTCAAATACTGTATCTTCAATAATATTCAATTTAATCTTTGAAAAAACCATCTCCCAAAACTAAATGTCCGATTATAATTATCTAAAATGGGGATACTATACAATATGTAAAAATAATCTAAATTGTTAAAAAAATGAGTCTGTAAAATTTATAGGCTTATTTGATTTAATGTGTTTTTTCTGTCCAATTTTTCATTTGATATTCTAAAAATGTTAGAATTTCGTTTTTAGTTTCGTATTATTTTTTTATTTTTTTATCGAATTAAGGCCTAGTTGGATTTTATCCGAAATTTTCTAATTTGATTAACTGACAATATATTTTTATTCCTTGTTTTTTAGTAATCAATTTTGTTTTCACTGTTATCATAAGTATAAAAAATATTTAGGCATGACTAAAAAATTTAAATAATATGATAAATGAATAGTTAATATGGGGATGATTTGATGAAAAAAATTACTGTGGACATTTTAATGGGTATCGCAATCATATTGGAATTTTTTAGCCTTCCAATTTTAATTCATGAAATAATTGGAATTGCATTGGTATTTTTAATTATATTGCACATAAAATTTAATAAAAACTATTTTAAAGCAATACCTAAAGGAAAATATACTCTTAAAAGAACTATAGATCTTATCATAAAGATTGGATTGTTGATATCTTTATCTATAACTATCATTTCCGGCATCTGTTCCAGCATAAATTCATTGAAAAATTTAACAATTGGTAAGTATAAAATTTCGCATATTCATAAATCCTCTTCGATTATCAGCCTAATATTTTTAGGACTGCATTTACTGACTACTCGTAAAAAATTATCACGTGAAATTAAAAAATTACATTGACTTTCAGTTTTGAATTCTAGATTCAATAGTCCTGTTATTGTAAAAAAAGAAAAATTTTTTATAATTTTAAATGCAAAATCATTGCATCATTTCTTTTATCAGTGATTTTCATTGAGATTGGATATAAACTTAATTTTTTAGACAACATTTCAAGCATATTTTATGTAAATTAACTGTATTTATTGTTTTCTAATATTAATAGGGTCATGTCATCAAATTGGTCGTTATCTTCGACAAAATTAGTAACATCATTTAATATTGTATTTATTATATCTTTTTTAGAATTATTATTTAAACAGTTCAGTAATCTTTCTTCGCCGTACATTTTTTCATTTTTATTAATTGCATCGGTAATTCCGTCGGTGTATATAATTATTTTGCTTGGAAGCTCTATTTCCTCAGTTATAAAATTATATTCTTCAAAAATACCTAATGTAATGCCGTTTTCAACATCCAAAAATTCAAATTTATTATTTTTCTCAATTATTGGAGGATTATGTCCGGCATTAGCGAAAGATAGGATATTGGTTTTTTTATTGTAAATTCCCAACCATAATGTTATAAACATTGTTTCGCTGTTATTTCGGCATAAATGATTATTGGCAAAATATAATACCTTATCGGGATCTTTTTTATCATGCAATTGGTCTCTTATTATTGTTTGGGTGGTTGTTGCGAGTAATGCTGCAGGTACACCTTTTCCTGATGCATCACCAATTACAATAGCTATATTTTCATCATCTACTTCAAAGTAATCATAAAAGTCTCCACCAACTTCTTTTGCAGGTTCTGAAAATCCATATGCATGATAATATTCGTTTTCAATGGCTTCAGTTGGCAGATTTGATTGTTGGATTCTCTTGGAAATATCAAGTTCTGTTTTTATTCTCTCCCGTTCACTTTCAATTTTATTCATATTTTCAATATAATGATTATTATAGTTGATTAGGTTGGTGTAACTGCGCGCTAATTTTCCTATTTCGGTTTCTTCACTAATATATGGAGAATACACATCAAGCAGTCCTTCAGTTTTAATTTTTTCTCCTTCATGTATGAAACCGTCTATTTTTGAAAATGAACGTATAGGTTTGATTAATTTTTTTTCAATATAATTTAAAACAATGCCTGACGGTATGAAAAAGATTAATACAATAATGTCAGCACCCCGCAGTAGTTCCCATACTGTTTGGTCTTGTATTATGTCAAACTCCAAAACGTCAATTGTAGAATTGATATAAACGATAGCTCCTAGAATAATTATTAAAGTAATTAAAAGAAAGAAATCCATTATTTTTTCATGAGTGGTTTTATCTGGAACAACAAATTTGGATGTTATGGGCTTTGTTAAATAAATGTATACAATAGCAAGTAATAAAATGAATGCGGATATTGTATAAATTCTTTGTCCTTTAAATATATATTCGTCTACAGTAAAAATTATTGTTAAAATAATCATTATTATAAGAATACGCTTATAAAATAGATCATGTGGAGGTTTTGAACTTATTTTCGGAATGTGGAAATAATTTAATTTTCTAGCAATCCAAATACCGATTATTCCAAATATTGCTGCGAAATTAATATAATTAAGGAAATATTTTATATCGATATGATTAATCATATGTACTATAGAGGATTTATTCTTTCAATAGTCCATCCATAGAAATTGAATATATTAATCCGGTGATTAAGATTATTCCTAAAAATTTAGTTAAATTCCCGCTGTTTACTAATCGTGGGGGATGAATATCATCATCATTGAATTTTGTATACCATAATTTATATGACAAATATGAGACTGCAAAACCTATAATTAATCTGAATAAAAGAGTTTCAATTGGATATCCTTTAATATAATCACTCACGGTGTATCCTAAAACTGCTCCGATTGAGCCATATGGTCCTAACAATAATCCTGAAACAAATAATAATCCAATATGAGGATTCAATCCGTTTCCATAAATTTGATGGTTATTTATAATAAAAAAATTTCCCAAGTTTATTGTTATCATTAAAATAAATGGAATTATTGTTTTAATTAATTTATTTTTCATTATTCCGCTCTTTTAGTACATACTTATATTAAATTAATAGATTTCATTTACTATTTTTATTTGAGGTTTATATATTTTTGTTTTGGAAAATGTCTTTTCGTTCATTTGGTTTCAACCTAAATAGTAAAAAATAAATTATGTCTCAAATAAATAAAAGTTCATGCTGAATGCCATATTGTATTTTTTGAAAAAGTCATTTGAATGTTTAATGGCAAATAAAAAACATAGTGTGCTATTATTTATCATGTTTCTTTTATTTGCGATTATTTTGAATAATATTGATGGTATATATCACCAGATAGTTATGGTCGCATATGTCATTTTATTCGTTTCATATGGGATTCAATTGACTCGTGAAGTGATAAATGGTAAAGAGGTATTGCCTGCCTTTAATTTCAAGGACATTCCGAGGGGAATAATGACAATTGCCATATTGTTTGTTTATGGTTGTATTCAAGCACTCTTGTTTTTTGTTATTGCGTCAGTATTTGATTTTCCAAGTTTTGAAGTTGAGGAATTCATTTTGAAGTTTCCCGAAACAATTCATTTGATTTACACACATAGTCCTGTTGATTCAGTCTTGTTTTTTGCCTTAAGTCTGATAGTCCTTTATGTTGTGGGATTTTTCATGGAAATCGCTTTGGCTCATCTGGCAGATGGTGGAAGATTTTTAGATTCGTTCAATTTAAAATTACTTAAAATATATGTCGATAAAATTGGATGGGTAACTTATATTAAGGATTATACTGCTGTTTTACTGCTTTTGTTGGTTTTTACATTGTTTGATTTTGTACCTGTTATTACTGCATTTATGAGTACTTTGTCTGTTATGCTGATTTTGATTGTGGAATTCACTTCAATAGGATTCATCTTTAGAAAGACAAAAACTTAGTTGTTAATTCTTTCAATTTAAGGGGATGATGTTTGGAGTGCAATTATGAAAAAGAAAATTATATTTATGCTGGTAATTGTGATGGTGGCATTCATTAGATTATTTGCAATATCTGCAGTTGATGTAAATGATTAGAATCAAACAATATTTTCTATTGGTTCTCAAAAGCCAATAATCATAAATTAATTGCTGTTAAATTAGAAATTCCTTTTTTAATCAATTTAGACTACTTTCTTTCTATTAATAGAAAATAGTAATTCTAGCATATACAGCTTTTAAATCATCATCTGATTTTTCATATATTCTTTTTAGAATTAATTCGGGTGTACTTTTTGCAAGGAAATTCATTTTTGGAGTTCTATCAACAATCAGATTATAATTTTCATCTAATCCTTTTGCTTCAATACCGTCCACACGAATGTCGGTGTAATTCATTAATTCCCTTGCCATATGAGTGACAATCACACCGTAGGAATTGGATTCTTTAATCATATCAATGAATGTGGATATGATTTTAACGGCTGCATCAAGTTCTGTTATTCCTTCAAGTTCATCTAATAATACTAACTTTTCACTATTGGTGGTGACGATTGGTATGAACACATTTAAGAATGATTCAAATGCCCCTGCATCTAATGATCTTTTCTTGGAGAAGTGGTAAATTTCATCCAACAATTTTATCTCAGCATAATCAGCACTTACTGGAAGTCCCATTTGTGCCATGATGGATATCTGTGTTAATGTTTCGAGAAGTGTGGTTTTTCCACCACTGTTTGCTCCGGTTAAAAGCGCAATATTCTCATCTTGGGTAAGTTGATAATCAACAGTTTGCACATAATCCTCATCTTTTTTGAGTGCAAGTTCTAAATGCAGTGCTCCCTCTAGTTTAATTTCTTCACTAAATTGCGGTCTGCATAATCCGTATTCATATGCAAAACTTCCCAAACTGAATTCATAATCGAATTTTATTGCATCTTCAACTTCTTCAATGGCTCTTTTCTTAATTGAGTTTAGTTCAATAGCAGCACTTTTTTTAATGTCGAATATATCATTCTCTTTTTTGGATGATTGTTCCAGTGTTACTCTTTGAATTTCTGTTTCATCAATTTCAATAGGATATGTTCTGAGGTATGGGTCAAAACTTATTCCCGTTTTTTCACGGATGATGTCCTTTCGTTTATTGATAATTTCGTCAAATATTTTACTAATCTTTGGCGGGAAGTTGTTGTTTAATAAGTTGAGTATTTCATCTCCTTCAAGATCAACTTGTTTTATTGATTTTTCTAATTCATCATCCATATCATCCTTTAGAGAAATAACAAGTTCTTCTATGTCAACTTCTCTTTTGTCGATAATGTTCAATTCATTGATTATTGGGATGATGTCTCCGAGAACACTTTCCTTATTTCTGATTTTTTGAATTTCATGAACTCTTGAAAACAAATCCTTGTTTTGAATAAAGAAATTTATGATTTTTTCCGGTACAATTTCATAATCGTTCTCCTCAATATTAATCATTACAAGATTTGGCATTCCTTCAAAATCAAGAACTCCCTGAGAATAAACATAAAATACCAAATCATAATTCATCATTTCTTCTTGAAGAAGTGGTGAGTCACTGGCAGTTATGATTGGGTAATATTGGTTAAGGCCCAGATCACAAAGATATGAATTGTCTTCTTCACGTTCTACGAGAATAGCTTTACTTGGATCATATTCTGGTTTGGCTTCTTCAACTTCTTTTAAATTTCTCATCAGGCCTCTTAATTTGATTATCGGAAGTTGGGATACATGTTCCTTTGCATTCATTACAAAATCAAGCTGTGAATTTATTTTGTCAATATCTTTTGTCGGAGAAAGAAGCAGGATTCTGTTTTTGGAATATGTTGTATTTGAATAGGATAAGATTTTGTTTATGATGTCTTCATAAATTTCCATAGCTCTGTCGCTTTTAATAAATTCATAATTTGAATTGTTCAGCAGTTGGTTCATTATTTCAATTGCTTTTCGCTGGCTGATTCCTTCGACATTGGCTATTCTTTCAACATCAACATTATCAACTATTTTTTGGAGTTCTTCTTCGCCTCCAACGCTATTGATTATCTTTTCGGAGATCTTATCTCCAATACCTTTTATATTTTGCAATGTAATTCTTTCTCCTTGCATTTTTACCAAACCCTTTTTGTAGTAATACTATGCTTTTTAATATATATTCAATATTGCCGAGAGCATTTGATAAGTAATATCAGTAGTTGCCCAATGTATTTTTGGAACTGTACTTTAACAGTTCTTTTTCATTAACAGTTCCGTCAATTGCTTTTTTATAGACATCAATTATTTTACAATAGTTGTCATTCTTATAACGTCCGTCAATTGAGAAATTACAAAAACCAATTTCTTTTAGATGATTTATTTCATGTATTAATGAAAGTTCGCTGTCATTAAATATTGTCAGCTCTTCGCCTGAAATGCTTTTGTGAATCGGATATTTGTTATTTTTCCGGTCAATTAAATAAAATTCGCTTTTATTCTTAATCTGTTTAAATTCTTTTTTTGATAATATAGAATACCTTGTTTTCATTAACTCAACAGATCCCTGAACAAGCATTTCAATTCTTTCGCAATCTTTGCAGGAATCTATGATGTTTTCATAGTCTTTTTTATTCAGTTCCGGTGAAATTGTCAAAATATTGTATTCTTTCAAACTGTCTATCGTTTCGGTATTTGTAACATTCATTGAATACGGTCCATATTCAGAGTTAAAGTTCCCACTCATTACTGGAATGTTGCAATTCATTTTATTTAAGATTCCTCTAACTTTATTTAATGATTTTATTAGTTTGTCATGAGTTATATCAGGCCATTTCCAGATTAATTCATAATCTTTATCATGAGCTATTTCTATTGCATTTTTTAAAAATGTAATCATGTAATTGATGTTGTGTCTGTTGTCATGTGTGATGTCAAGATTATCATTATCTGGGGGAATTTCCAAATAAACTCTTTTAACACCATTAATTTCATTTAAATGATTTAAATTATTTGTGTAAAATGAAAAGTTAACTGAATTTTCATGTTTTTCAGGTTTATTCTGTGTTAAATTGATTTTTTTGATTTCATGTTTGTATGAATTTTCAACTTCTCTTTTTAACTCCTCAAACAGATTCCGTCTAAGTTCATTGATCTTGCTTAGTGGAATAAATAGTGTTCCGTCATAGTTGACATTGACCTGTGTTATTTCATAGGGGTAATTGTCAACTTTAATAAGTTGTTTTTTAATTGTTTCAGCTTCAACACTTTTTTTAAGAGGTTTTTCAAACGGTTTGTCGCTTGTAACTTCAGATTCGATTTGCCTATGGTTTAAAAGTGTTAATCTACCTTTTAAATTAGGATATTTGTTTTTTAAAGAAAAGGTTAATATCAATTTTGATTTGATAAAACTATTGCCTTTGGCTTCAATTTCTCTGACTTTTTTTGTTAAACTATTTCTTTTTGTCAGGTATGCGGTTGAGTCGGTTAAATCAAAATTGCTCTTTTTATTTTGCCAGACCTTTTTTATAATTAAAACCTTGTTTTTGCGGGTTAAATCTTTTATCTGTTTATTTTTTCCTTTTTTATAATGATTTAAACTTGTCAATAGGGGATTTTGAGAAATTTCAAATCCGTAATCATTATTTTTCTTGACAATTAATAATCCGTCACCCTTTTCAGGAATATTCTCAACAGAATCGTCTAATCTGATGGCGATTTGATTTTTGCTGCTGTTAATTACTTTACCTATTTTCAGGCCGACATGTCCTGCACGAATGCTTCTTTTGGATTTATGGTTGAATTGTCCTTCTATAAACCCTCGGTTAAACACTAAACTGATATCTTCGCTTTTACTTTCTTTATGGCTTTTTAACTTGTTCAATGCTTTTCTGTATTCGCTTACCACAACTGCCAGATATTCTTTGCTGCGCATCCTTCCTTCAATTTTGATGCAGCTGATATTCAATTCTGCAATTTCTTTCAGTTGATTAAATAAACTCAAATCGCAGGGGGATAAATAGTAATCTTCATGTTTTATTCCGGAAATTTTATATTTTTGACGGCAAGGCTGTGCACAGGTTCCTCTATTTCCACTTCGACCACCTTTAAAACTGCTCATAAGGCACTGTCCGGAATATGAATAACATAGTGCTCCGTGGGCAAATATTTCAAGTTCCATATTTGTTTTAAGTTCTGCAATTTCTTCTTTTCTCATTTCACGCGGAAGAACGACACGTCTAATTCCTTTACTTTCAAGATAATCCAGTTTCAGCTGATTTTCACAGGTCATCTGTGTTGATGCATGAACCTTTAAGTTAGGCAGATGTTTGCCGATTAACTCCAGTAATCCCAAATCCTGAACTAAAACCGCATCAACTCCGATTGCATATAGCTTTGAGAGATAATTCATAACCTCTTCCAGTTCATCCTGCTTGATTAATGTATTGACGGTAACGTAAACCTTAACGTTGTGCAGATGTGCTGTGTTTACTGCATCGCAAATTTCATCTAATGTGAAGTTTTCAGCGAACTTGCGAGCTCCATAATCCTTTCCGGATAAGTAAACAGAACTTGCTCCGGCATTTATCGCTACCTTTAAATGATCCATTGATCCGACAGGTGCAAGCAATTCAGGAATTCTCATTATTTGTCCTCATGTAATCTTCCTTCAATATAATTACCTTTGTTAATGTAAGATTGTGAGAAATCCATAATCTGGTATTTATATTTGCTAAGTTCTTCGGAATCTTTGTTTTTAAGGGATTCCGTATATATTGATAGGATTTGGGTTGTGTATTTTTCATTGGAATATCTGCAATCCAGAATCAGTGAATCAAGACCCATTTCCTTTATTTCGTTTATCTCTTCAATCAGACATAAACAGTCTTTGTTGATAATGTGGCTTTGTCTGTTGTAGTCAAAAAAGATTTTATATTTGAATTTCTTTCTTTTTTTATCTTCCAATGTGGCATAATCAGCATCATTGGATATGATGAAGTCTTTACCGTCATTTAGGTTGGTGAAGTCATCTTTACTTACAATAACTTCCAGGTTTCCATTGACTATCATCTCCAAATCAATGTTTCTGTCATGATTTTTAAGCACTATCTCTTTGATTTCTCTGCCTGAAAGTTCTGAAGATAAAATCAGTGATTTAAATCCTGCTGCATTTAAATTATGCACACAAAAGCTGTTCCAGACATTCAGGTTATGGTTTCCATATATGCTGCAGTCAAAGATTTCATCCATTCCTGGGAAATCTCCCATTACGGATATGATAATTCCTTCATTTTCAAGTTCTTTGACGATTTCGTTGCATTTAACCGCATCCTCCTGAGAAATGAATGATGATAAAACCCAAACAAATTCTGTCGGAGCTGCCATTAGACTGCCTTTTTTCAGTGTTTCCTTTATGTTTTCAAAATAATCGTCAGGATTGTTGTAATGGCAGTTTCCATCAAAATAGATTCTTTTCAAATCAAATCCTGAAGCCGCTGAAATCTGGGAGATGTCATCAATAAAAATTGAGAGTTTAGGAGTTTTCTTTTTGATTTTGCCAGGATTGTTTTCATAATCTTCAAAGAATTTTGTTAAATCCTTACGTACGGCCTTGACGGATTTTTTGGTTGGTGTGTAATGTTTCAGCAATAATTCCGTTGCTGTATCAAGGATTTCACGCCTGATCTGGTTGATTTCACGAATTGGTATGAAAATGTCTTTAGGCATATTGTTGAATCTGATGTTTTCAATGTAAAACGGTGTGCCTCCTGTTTTATTGAGCTGTTTTTCAATAGTTTCTTGAGTTACCGGTTTATTTTTAGCTTTTTCAAATTTATCTAATGTTTTATGTCTGAAATTAATCAGTTCATTGTCAATGTAATATTCAACTTTGGTAAATAAATTCAGAGTCTCATCCCATGTTAAAGACAGATTAATTCCAACATTATTTTTTATTCTTTCCTTTTCAAACTGCTTTAAATATTCGTGTGTTGATTTGGAATAACTGATGAATACTTCTGTTCCGACTTTGACAAGACGTGTTGTGTCTATTATGATTTCATTTTCATCCTGTTTTATGATGTTTTCCAGATAGATTCCCTTGATTTTGCCGTTATATTTAAAAGCTATTCCGTCACCAGGCTCCAGAATAATTGGAATTTCCTTATTTTTTATTTCAATTGTAACTTTAGTATCTTCAATATTTACAATATCTCCAATGTATAAGCCTTCATGTCCTGAATGACCTCTTCCCATAACTTCTCCAGGCTTATCTCCCATCATATATCCGTTTGTGAATTGTCTGTTGAAAACAAGGTGCAGGTCCTTTTTATAATCTCCAGGATTTCCGTCAATCAGGTTTCTGTAACTGTTTACAATAGTTCCTATATAATCTCCTGATTTCATTCTTCCTTCCAGTTTGAGAGATTTGACTCCTGCATTGGAAATGGCTTCTAAATTATTATATGTTGCAAGGTCATGTGTTGAGAGAAGATATCCGTTTCCAATATTGTATCCTCTATATTTTAATCTGTATTCACGTCTGCACGGCTGGGCACAGGCTCCTCTGTTTCCGCTTCTTCCGCTGTTATATGATGATATATAACATTTTCCGCTAACACAATAACAAAGAGCTCCGTGGCCGAATACCTCAATGTCCATATTAATGTTGTCCTGTTTAAGCTGGAGGTTTGTTTGTTTGATTTCGTCTATTGTTACCTCTCTTGGAAGTACGACTCTTTTGATATTATTTTTACTTGCCCATTTGATGGAAGGATAATTGTTTAAGCCCATTTGTGTTGATGCATGAACTTCCAAATCTGGAATGAATGTTTTTAAAAGCCATATTAATCCTAAATCCTGTACAATAACTGCATCCACTCCAATCTGATATAGTTTAAAGAGATACTGTAATACGTCAACAATTTCAAAATTGTTAACCAGAGTATTGACCGTAACATGGATTTTAACACCATTTAAATGAGCATAATTGACTGCCTTTTCAATTTCTTCCATTGTGAAGTTTTTAGCGTAAGCTCTTGCACCATAATTTTGCCCAGCAATATAAACTGCATCAGCTCCTGCATTAACTGCAATAACCAATACTTCATATGAGCCTGCTGGGGCCAATAATTCTTCTAAAACCATTTTATTAAAACACCTTGCATAGATTATACATTTATATCTCTGTAATTAATTATATATTAAATTAAAACATATTCTATGTTATGTACATAGTATTTGAAGGAATTGACGGTGCGGGAAAATCCACCCAAATTCAAATGTTAAAGGAATGGCTGGAAGCAAATGGATTTAGAGTTGACACATTGGTCGAACCGACCGATTCAGAAGTGGGTAAACTAATCCGCGAAATTTTACAGCGTCCTGATGCAACAACCGAAAGATTACAAAAAACATTGGCACTTTTGTTTGCAGCCGACAGGATGCTAATAATGGACAGATTGGAAGATGAATCTAAAATTATAATTTCAGACAGGTCATTTATTTCAAGTTTGGCTTATCAGGAACCTGCAGAATGGGTTGAAGTTTTAAACAGATATGCTAAAAAACCGGATTTGATAATTTTATTGGATTTGGATGTTGCTAAATCAGTTGCAAGAACCTCTGGTAAAGATACTTTTGAAAATGAGGAATTCCTAACTGGAGTTAAGGAAAATTACTTGAATTTGGCTAAAAATTATACCTGTGAAGTTATTGATGCAAATAATGGTGTGAATAAAGTTTCTTCTGATATTAAAAAAGCTGTAGCGCCTTATTTGGGAATTTGTCCGGATTGCATAAGGTAATTGTCATGCAGGAAATTATTGAGCTGCTGTCGAATTTGGATGGAGTTATTCGTGTTGAAAGATTAACTCCTGAAAATATTTTAAAAATCATTGATTTTGAATCCCGTCGTCGAGAAGAGTTGATTCCTCTTTTCAATAAGGGTATTCAGGAATGCTTTAAAAGAGAGGTATCATTGGTTATTTTTAAAAAGGGATTTTTCAGACCACCTCCAACACCAACCCTGCTTTTAATGTTTGACGGTGAAGTTTTAGGTCATGATATTTTCACTGATTCTCAAAAAGAGGAATTTTTGGATGATGAAGACGTTCAGTTTTTAAGTGATGATTTTATAATATTTAAGGATGTTTTGCATAATCATAATTTGGAAAAAGGCAATGAGTATTTTGTTTTACCTCCTGTACCTTTTCCGGAATTGGATGATTTTGATAATGTGTCTGAAGTTATTTCATCATCTCCATCAACACCAAGTGATGAATATTTAAAAGAAGAATATGGCTTTGGCCAAGATTCTTCTATTGCAACTATTTTTGTTTCATTCAACATTAAAGATTAAAATATTCATTTCGCTCACTGATTGCGGCTTTAATGTTGTCTAATGGAGTATTTGGAGCAATTCCACAACTTGGGGCGAGAATATCAATTCCATCGTCAATTGCTTTTTTAACATCTCCTTTAACTTCCTCTGAATTGCCGCTGAGCAATGTTTTTGAAGTTGAAATATTTCCAAGGATAACGCAATTGTCTTCGATTATTTCCTTTTGTGCCTGAGGAATGTCAACTGCCTCTTCAACACTGATTCCATCAAATCCGCAAGTTGCCATATCTTTAATAATCGGTTGTGTGGATCCGCAGATGTGTAATACTTTCAATACTTCAATATAATCTGCCAAATCTTCTAAATTAGGTTTAATCAATGATTTAAAATCATCTGGCGCTATTAATTCTGGAGATGCAGTCGGTTCGTTAACACATATTACGTCTGCTCCATGATTCTGGATTTCTTCAATGTAGTCCATGCTTACATCAACACAGTTTTCAACTGCTATTTCCACTTCTTCAATATCTGTTTTCATGTATCTTACAAGATTTTCAATTCCAAGCAGATGCCCTGTTAATGTGAATGGACCGGTAATTCCAACAATTATTGGCAATTCTTCATATTTTTCTTTTAAAATATCAATTGCTTCTAAAACAACGGGTATTCTTCCTCTTTTGGTGAAATCATCTGTAGCTTCAATATCATCAGCATATTCAAATGGTGAAATTTCAACCTCTGGAACCCTTTCATTACTTCCAAGATTAACGTCACATCCCAAAGCTTCTGCTTCTACAGTTAGACAGAATGGCAATCTTGCACATTCAAGTCCTGCAAGTTCATATAATGAGCTTGCAAGTGTAGCCATTTGATTGGCATCTTTATGTGCATCCGGCCATTTTAGACCATAATGATTCATTGCATCTATTGTTCCAAGTTGGGTTACACTTACAAATGGTTTTCTCTCAACTTTTTGTCCTGTAAGTGCATTTTTAAGGTTTTCTTTATAATTCATTTTAATCACTTTTTTTGTAAAATTGATTGTATTTAAATACATTCTCTTTGCAGTTTCTTACACATCTTAAGCATCCGAGCCCTGAACATAAATCACTTCTAAGACTAAATTCATTATTATTTAATGATAATGCATTTTCCGGGCAATTATTTACGCATTTCATGCATGAAATACAATTATCAAAGCTTATTTTCATAGTATTTGAAATGTCAATGCTTTTAATTGGTTTATCTCCAGCATCAGATATATCTTTTTCAAATAATTTATGAATTTGGGGGTTTTCCTCAAGAGGAGGCATTTCCTGATATCCGTATTTTGAAAGCCATTCCTCGTACTTTTCAAAAGGCAGTCCCTCTTCATAAATTGCCAATTCCAAGGAATATATTTTTTCAAAAATTTCAGAAGTCGCAAGCATTATGTGATTATTTTCAATATCGTCAGCTATCTCTTGGAGTTCATCAAGCAATTCAGGGTTTAAAACAATATCCTTAGCCATTGAAAGTGAGGTATTTCCAATCTGGAATACTTCTGTTGAAGATGGAGGGATCTGACCTATTTTCATGGACTTCAATGCATCAACATAAAATCCTGATGCTCCGGCCATATAAACTGAGTCAATTTCATCTAAATAAATATCAGAACTTTCAGCTAAAGTCAATTCGGCAGCTCTGAAAGCTCCCAATGCTTTTCCAATGTTGTTTATATCATTTTCAGTTAAATAAATGTCATCTTGAAGATAGATATTTTCTTTAATTCCTCCATTTTCAATAATTCCGTCTTCAATTCCAAGACAGAATGCTGCAATTACTCCTGTTCCTGTAATTCCGCAGGCTGTCATGTCACTTTTTTCAATGGTATCTCCATTGTGAGGATTGATTAAATCCCCATTTTGAACGAGCAGGTCATCGTCAAGGATTCTCATTCTCCAATTATTGTCCTCTTTTATGATATCGCAAATTGTATTTGGGGAAGCTAATCTTCCTTTTTCAATTGTCTGACCTTCAATTGCCGGTCCGGCAGCAGCTGAGGCAGTGTAAATTTCTCCTTCAACAATCAATGCCATTTCCGCATTTGTTCCAAAATCAATTATCAGAGAATCTTCATCTTTATCCAGGGCTCCTGATTTATAAAGCATTGCCAATGCATCGGCTCCCACTTCATGTTTGATTGCGGGAGGGATATAAACGTCTGCATCGGAAGGGATATTCAATCCGATTTCAGATGCCTTTATTTTTTTTGATTTTCTGGAAGGGGGTGTGATATTTTGACTTTTTAGGGCATTTTTTCCCCAATACGCCAAATCTCTTATTTCAATATTATTAAAAAGAGATAATTGAATTGGATTTCCACAAACAGATAATCTTTCAACATTTTCAACATCTAAACTACTTATGACTTTATTAATTGCATTAATTAATAAGTTATGGGCCTGATTTTGCCCCACATCAATAGCAAAATGCAAATGGTCAATAACATTTGCACCAGGTAAAGGATGTCTTAAGGTGATTGCTGTAGATATTGTTTTTTCAGTGGTCAAATCATAGCTTTGGGCTCGGATACCGCTTGTTCCAATATCTATTGCAATTCCAGTATGTTCTGCCATATTATCTTAGCTTGCATATTCGGATACGAACTCTCCGACAATATCACTGTATTCTTTTCTTAAATCTTCCCAATTCTTGTTATCATTTAGTATAGCATCTGCTAATTTTGGAGTGTGGTATGCTTCAACACCGTAGACTGTCATATCCATTGTTTCAACATAGTCTTTCCTAACGGCTCCTCCACCGCATCCGATAGCTGGAACTTCAAGACCTTCTTCCTTAAGTGCTTCAACAACTTTTGGAAATGCAGTCATTGTTGTAGTCATAAGTGCTGTGCCTGTCATGAATAATGGGTCATATTCTTTTACAGCTTCCACGACTCTTTCGGCCGCTACATCACGTCCTAAATCAATAGCTTCAAAACCTCCGGCTCTTAAAAACATTAAAATTAAGTTTTTACCGATGTCATGAGGGTCTCCTTCAGCTACAAAACATACTACTGTTCCTTTTGTATCGCTTTTACGACCAAGGACTTTTTCACATTCCTTAACGCTTTCTATCATTGCATCTCCGGCAAGCATCAAATCAGGTAAGAAATAGACTCCTTTTGTATATAATGTGCTCACTGCATCGATTCCTTTCATTAATGCACTATTGATTAATTCAATTGGGGAATAACCTTCGTCAAGGGATTTTTTAACATCTTTTAATGCGTTAATTTTATCTTCGTATAATATTTCTAAAGCTATTTTTCTAAATGGTTCTTCTGTTGGTAAAATTTCTTTTACTTCAGGATAATCTTCTGCTTTCATAGCAGCTCCTTCAGCGACAACATTATATCTGATAGCTATTTTATCTTGTGTTATTTTATCTTCCAAATCTTTATAACTCATTTCAATCCCTCTTATAATTCATAATTTTTAGGGTCGAAATCTTCTACTTTACGACCGTATCTTCTGACGCTACGTTTAATAAATTTAGATGAGTCATCTGGCAATTTATTAAATGTTCTGATTGCACTGTTCAAGCTGTCTTGTTCAAATCTGGTTAACTGTATTTTTTTAGCTTCAACAGCTTCGGTTATGATTTTTCCAACTTCCAGTGCAGCGGCAATGCTTCTTTGATATGGATCATCACCATATTCTACAATTGCTTCACCTATTCTGTATGCATTATCATATGCCAATATTAATGCTTGAGGATCTCTGTATTTGTCAGCTAAAGTGTATAGGTCTCTTAAGGTTTTTTCTTCTCCTGTTTGGATTGCAGTATTCATTAATGCAGCTTCAAATCCTGTTGCCTGAAGCCATACTTCAGGAGTAGTTCCTCCCATTTCCTCTCTGTGGTAAACGGATTCATTACTCCAGCAATCACAAATTCCTGCAATAAGGTTACCCATCAAGTCTGAATGTGCACAAACTGCATTTTTACCTTCTGTTGCAATTGGAACTCCACTGATGGATTTGACTATCGGGTTTTCATATCCGCAATCTTTTAAAGGTCCTTTTGCACCGCATTCAACAGCAACTAAACTGTTTGCTCCACCAATACCTCTTGCAATTGCGGCAAGGGTATGTGAACAGTCTTTGTCAAGCAATCCTCCTGCTAAAAACATTGCAGTGTTGGACTGTGAACAGTTAGTGTCTCCTCCAGGAATTACTTTGTGTTTGTTACAGATTTTTACAATCTCTTCCCACATGAATTCCATATCTATGCTTCCTAAAACACCGATACCGAATAGTATTGCTCTTGGATCTCCTCTTGAAATACCGTAATCAGAAACGGATTTTCCTCCTGTGGTTTCAATACATATTATTGATGCTCCATTTTCACAGCACTGTTCAATGGATTCCATCACGTTTTGGTATTGTTCTGATGTTCTATAGTTTGAGCCTTTTTCTTCATCCCTTATGTCTGCAGGGGTTGCCTTAAGGGCAACTTTGATTCCGTATTCATCATGGAACTTTTCTAGAACTTCCACTTGTGCCTGGGTACATGCACCTGCCCATTCAGGGTTTGCTGTCTGTTGGGCAATGTGTTCCTGTTCAATGATAAATGATGGAAGACCAATATTTAAAGCTCTTTGGCATGCGCTTATTGTTATGTTTCTGCATTCTGCAACCATACTCTCCATGGAATTTTCGCTGCCTTCTTTAGGAGCTACTTTTATTATTGGGTTTACATATCCTGCTCCAATTTCCATATCATATTTGGTTTTTACAGGATGTTTTGCAAATCCAAAAACCATGTCGTCTGGACTTTCATATTCCATTTTTGTAAATCGTTTCATACAATCACCTACAGTTAATTAA
>NZ_CACWVY010000047.1 GCF_902764455.1 uncultured Methanobrevibacter sp. | reverse complement strand
AAACCTTTTTAAAGAATCTCACTAATTTTATGCAAAAACAAAAGAAAATAAAGAAATTTAAAAAAATTCTGTCAAAGAGCTAACATTTTGACAGTCACAAGGCTCTGGCCGCCAAGTAAAGAAGTTAGGATTACCATATTTATTTTTAAGAGCTATTGTAATTTAATAGATATATGAGGCAATAATTAGTAAATCATTTTATAAAAAATAGTGGAATAATGTATAAAATAAAAAAAAGCAAGTAACTGCCGAAGCAATTACTTTTTCACATAAACATTCTTTTTAACAGTGTCTTTCAGGTATGTTGCCTGATAAGTTATTTTTTTGCCAACAGTTAGCTTTTTCAAGACACTTGATTTGACTGTTGCTTTTGCAACACCTTTGGAATTGGTTTTAGCACTGTATGTTTTACCATTGAATTTGAATGTAACTGTTTTCTTATTAAGGTATTTTCCATTGATTTTACCCAAAGTCGCCTGCAATACAAGACTTTTGGCGGATTTCTTTACAGTTACTGATTTTAACGTTAACAAATGTTTAACAATTATTGTTTTTGTTACAGATTTGCCCAGTGAAGTTATTTTTATTTTGTATGTTCCAGGAACTTGTGATATCTTAAATCTGGCAACACCATTTTTTGTTGTAATTGTTTTTGATATTTTACCAGTTATTTTAACAGCCACACCATTTGCAGCTTTTCCATCGGTTCCAGTAACTTTAATGCTATAATATGAACCGTCAGAATAAACAACATCCATGTTAGAAGCAGTGATTACCGGAGCTACAGCAGTGTTTGATTTAAATAAAGTTCCGCTTCTTGTAAATGATGAATATTTGCTGTCACCGGAGTATGTAATTGTAAACGGATAATTTCCAGCACCTAAATTAGGCATTTTGACAGTGGCAACACCCTTTTCAACAGCAAAATCATATGAAACACCATTGACTGTTAATGTAAAAGTTCCTGTAGCATCATCAGGCAATTTAATAGGAATAGAGCTGCCGCTTGGAACTGTACCAAAAGAAGGAAAATCAATGTCCATTTTAGAGCTAACATTCTCAATATCATCAGAATGAGTTTTAGTTACATTAAAACTGCCGTTATTCTTAAATGGTGAATATTGTTCATCCCCAGAGTAAGAAATTACATATGCATAAACACCATCCTCCAAATTAGGCAATTTAATATTGGCAACACCGTTTACCAAAGTTGATTTGTAATCCACACCCTCAACCGTTAATGTAATAGTGCCTGTAACGTCACTTGGCAAGCTGATAACAGCAGTGTCATTATAAGAAGATCCTCCTGAAGACGGAATGATAACTATGGAACTGTTTGTAACGTAAGTATAATTGGTTTTTTCATTAACTGCCAGTTTGAATGAAGATCTTGAAGATTCATATCTTGATGTTCCCTCATAAACTACTGAAATAGTATGAACACCTGATTTTAATGGAGTATAAGTTAATTCTGCAATACTGTTTATTACATTTGCCTGTCCGAGTTTGGTGTTACCATAAAAGAAAGCCACCACACCTTCGTTAATTAAATCAACACCACCCATTCCTGCAGTTAAAGTTACTTTCTGACCCTCATTAGCAGTTAAATCACGTGTCACCAAATTAGTTTTGGCTTTGGTGACAATTATTGTAGCGGTTTTGGTTGCACCGTCATGATTGGCATCTTTGACTATTGAAACTGTTAATTTATGAGTACCCACTTCCAATTTAGGAAGTATGATATGATTTTCAAATATATTAATCTCTTTTCCATCGATTTGAGCCTTATATGTAATAGATTCGTCATCATTTAATGCAATATTTAAAGAGGTTCCATAAGTTAAATTAACATCCACAATATTGCTTAAATAATCCGCCTTTTTCACAGTTATTGTAGCGGTTCGGGTTACTGGATTGTGATTGCTATCAGCAACTGTTGTAACGGATAAAGTATGAGTACCCACATTCAATTTAGCAGGAATCATGATTGTATTTCCTACCACATCAGCATCTTTTCCATCGATTTTTGCTGTGAATTTGACAACCCCTTCAGTTGTTACCGTAATATTTGAAAAACTGCCATAATTAAAAGTCAAATCCCCCATACCTACAGAGGAATCTACTTTATTAACAGTTATTGTAGCTGTTTTGGTCGCTGCTATATGGTTATCATCAGGAACTGTTGTGACGGATAATATATGAGTTCCAACATCCAAAACCGGAACTGTAATCTCATTTCCTTTAACATCAACATCATTGCCATCAATTTCAGCAATAATCTTAGTTACTCCTATTGTATATAATCTTACCGCAGAAGAATTACCATAATTTAAAGTGATATCATCAATATCCCTTAAAGATTGTGCCTTGTTAATTGTAATTGTTGCAGTTTTAGTTACAGAATTGTGATTGTAGTCAGGAATTGTAGAAACAGACAGCTGATGAGTGCCCACATTCAAGTTAGAAGGAATCATGATTGTATAACCTGCCACGCCAATAGCATTACCATCAATTTTGGCTGTGATTCCTGTCGCTCCAATAGCCGCAACTGCAATATTTGCCTCATCACCATACTCAAGAGCAATATCACCCAGATTACTTAAGGATGAATCCGGCTTGTCTGCAAGTATATCTCCACCCTCATTTGAATATAATGCATCATCATTAATATCATCTGCTGATGCAGATAAAACATTTACATCAGATAAATTTAATTCTTGATTAATTTCTTCACTTGTAACAACCGTCTGATTCGCATCACTAGCGCAAACACTTGCGATGCTGAATAAACAAATAATGAAACAAATGAAAATAAATAATTTTTTATACTCCATATCATTACACCATAATTTTTAATAAACGATAATTATTTATGTTTTAAATCTTATTTAACAATTATGACAAGAGATATCATAGAATTATTGAAAAAAATAACTTAAAAATAAAATTTAAATGATTAAAAGATTGAAATTTTTATTTGAATTTGAAAATTGTAAAAAAAATAAAAAATAAATTATAAAATAAAGAATTAACATTTCACCATGTAAAAATGATGTGAAATTATCAATTCCACTTGAATCAAAGCGGACGTGAAGTATCCATCAGAACTGGTTATTTGCATTTATAGCCCAGTTCATTAAGCATTTTCTGCAAATACTTCTTTTTTAAAACAAGTTCACGCTTGTTTGCCAATTTATCACTGTTAGGCTGGCCAACCTTATCAGATAATCTGGAGGCTCCCAAATATTTAGTATCGCCTTCACGAAGTTTATGGGCTTCACCATTATCAATGGCTTTTTTGATATAGTAATAATCACTGAACAATACGTCAAAATCATTGCTTAAGTAATACAGCTCCAAATCGGTAATTATATCTTCAAAATACCATATTATCAAAATAGCTTCAAACCTGAAAAGCTCAGTAAAGTCAATCATGTCAAAGTAATCCAAATCTGCAAGTTTAAACTTGCCTGCAGGATATCTCATTCCGCAGTTTTTATAAAAATACTCCAGAGGAGCTACAAAAAAAGTTGCTGATTCATTCAAGACTACTTCATTAATGTTTTTTCCAATAAGAGCCTCAAATGAATCCATAAAAATCTATTCCTTATCGAGTGCAGGAATTCCTGTTATTCTTAATCCGCCGTAGTGGGATTTGTATTTGATGTTCATTCCAATTAAAAGAGGAGTGATTTTTTCGATAATTCTTGCTTTTTCTAAAACACCTGTATCGATTGTTCTGATACCTGGGATTTTGTCAATGATTTCTGCAGCGGTTTCTTTTGCTTGTTTGTCATCTCCTGCAATCAGACAGTCACAGTCGATTTCTTCTGGAATGTTTGCTAAGTGTGAGTTTGAAATGTTACAGAATGCACAGATTACTTTTGCGCCGGTTCCTTCAAGAATTGATGCAGTTCTCTCAGCAGCAGATCCTTCCATGAGATCAATGAATCTGAATGGTTTTCCACCGATAGCTGTTTCGAGAGGTACAGTTGCATCCATGACGATTTTGTCTTTACAGAATTCTTTTATTCCTTCAACTGTTGGTTTTTGTGCTGCTAAAGGTACAGTGATAATTAAAACATCTCCTTCACGAGCAGCATCTTCGTTTGCCATACCTATCATATTGGATAAGTCATAGTCTGCAAGGTCTTCTTTTGCCTTTGCAACTACATCAAGTGCCTTTTCCTCTTTACGTGAACCTACAATTACATCTACACCAGCTATTGCTAATCTTTCTGCAATTCCAAGTCCTTGGGGTCCGGTTCCTCCTATTATACTTACTTTCATATTTATCACCTATTTTTTATCATATAATAAACCGCCTACAAATATCAGATATTCAGGCAGTTTACCGTCATGAGCGTATTTTACTGGAAATCCAAATAAATCTTCAACTGTCTTGTCTGTGTATGCACCCAGTGATTCAAGGGAGTATCTCATTTTAAACGGCATTTTGCATGGCATGTTGAATTCTCTTGTACATCTCATGCACAGATTGCATTTTCCCAAAAAGAGTCCAAGTGCATCTTCACTTTCAATCATGTAGATTTCATTCATGAATTTGACTTTCATGCGTTCAAATCTTTTTAAAATAAATTCCAGTTCTTTCTCTTCAAAAGTATGTTCCAGTTCCTCTGTTGAAAAGTCAATTTTAAAAGCAATGATTTTTAACTTGTTGTAGGTGTTCCATACTTCATCAACGTCAAATTCGAATGGAGGATAATTCCAGTTATATCCGAGCTTTTCCTGCTCTTCAATGCATAATTTTGAGACTTCCTCAAAATTTACATATTTCTTAACATAATCCTCAACGTCGACATCGACTGTGAGTTTTTTAATCTCTGACATATTAATCTATATAAAAATTGAATATTATAAAATTTACTATCCATTAATTACACGATTTATTGAAATTTTTTTAGAATTATATTTTATGGATTTGTTGGTGTCGTTTACGGACTTTTTCAGGGTGGTTACAATTGCATTTAAAAGTTCCTCATCAAAGTCAATGCACTCACCGCCTCTGAATTCGCAAATCTTAGAGATTTTCTTATCTTCCAGATATTTAAGATAATCATCCCATTCCTCATTCATCTCATCAATGAATATTTTCAGGTCAAGTATTTTGTCGTTTAACCTATCTGCTTTTCTAAAAGCTTCTTTTTCAATGTCTTCAAGCTTTTCAAAGTCATCTTTTTGCCATTCGTAGAGATATGTTTTTTCACTCATCTTATCACTTTTAGTAGGTATAATTTTAAAGATATATGAATATTATGTTTCAATTTGAAAATTGCTTTGAATTGGTAAAATTGCTTTAAACTCATAAAATTGTCTTTATTCAGACTATAAAATATTTATATGTAATCAATAATAAGTATGATTAGTTAAATGTGCCATTGTTAATGTATTTAATTCCAAAATAGGAAAAGAACTGATTGGATTGTTAAATATGTCATCACTATCAACAGAAATAATCGAAAAAGCAATAGATCATGCAATTAAAAAAAATATAGAACGAGAAAGAAATCAAATTTTCCAAGACGGAAAAGCAAAAGGAAAAATAGAAGGAAAAATAGAAGAAAAAGAAAGAATTGCAAAAACACTAAAGAATACCATACACCTGAAGAAATCTCAAAAATCACAGGTTTATCACTTGAAACAGTGAAAAAATTATAAAAAAGTATAATTAAATCTACATTACCTAATAAAAAAAATATAAAAAATAAGTTAGTTAAATGATAGGTAAAGCTAACTTATTTATTTTAATATTGCTCTCTCTTTTGATTTTAAAACTCATCTAACAATATACTGACCAGGATTTAAAAAGTCATCAAGAAACTGCAAATAAAACTCATCGCTTGCCAAATCATCAACAGAGATAAACTTATATGAATTTATAATAGTATTTCTAAGGTTTTTACCTACTTTGATTTTTCTAATGTTTTTATCTGTAAAAATGCTTTCAATGAATTTTACTGCATCACTGAACTCTCTTTTTTGAGCATGAACTAAAAAATCATCCATTACATGACAATTTTCAGGTCCGTATTTATTGGTGAAATTGTTGCATGCCTTGTTTAAAAATATTTTAGGACCTTTGTTGATTTTAATGTCATTCAATTTGGATGAAGCCATTTCAAGAAGTATTACTGCTGAGTCAATTTCATTACTTGAATAACTGCTAGAGAATACATTGAATTCTTCATTATTTACTTTTTCAGCAAGAGATGAAGCAGTCATCTTCAGCTGAGGATGCAATGTGTCAAGAGGCATTTCAGGAATATCGAATTTTATTGCTATAAAATCGCTACCTCTTTTTCTAAGTTCATCCAAAATATCCTCTTTATCCAGAGATTTATCCAAAGGATAGAAATAATCCTTTTTATTATCAGATGCAAGGTAATTTCTTGCTGATTGGATAAACTCACAGCACTTATTCAGTCTCAAAGCAGCTGCCACATTTCTGTTTTTATCAGTTGGATCAATGACTATCAGCGGGTCATCAAATTGGGAAGATGTTGCATAACCCTCCAAATCAATTACATGACCATACTGCCACATGCAAGCGGCATTTAGAGTTTCTTCGAAACTGCCATATTTAATAATTAGCAATTCGCATAAATAGCCTGCAAATCCGCCTACCTTAAATTCAGAGCCGTAAGTTCCGGTCATATCCATGAATTTTTTCAAAAGCAGGACTTCATCGCAGCCTTCATCTGTAAGATTGGCTTTAACATAACGTGTATGAAGGATTGTTCTGTCCACCGCTGATTTAAGCTGTGAACCGTCTTCTATTTCATAACACGGAACCAAATCTACTTCATAACCGTCAATGTCGGTTGTTAGATACGGATGGGATGCAAAGTGCTGTGATGCATTACCATCAAAAGCATCACTGCATTTATGAGCCAAATATAAACCCTTTTCCTTTAATGTATCTAAATCGACATCCAAAGAAAATGCCATGAATACATCAATGTCTGATTTTCCTTTAAGGGCGGTGTGTTTTGCAACAGATCCTACAACGGATATTTTTGCATCAATACCCTCTTTTTTGCAGGTTTCAGTCAAATAGTTAACAATCCTATCTGACATTGCATCAATATCCTGCTGCTCTTTTTCTGTTGGTTTGATATCCTTTAATATTTGCTCATAATCCATTTTATCACAATTCAAATATTTCTAAATCTTCATAAATTGGTCCTTGAGGAGTTAAAGTGGATTTTTTAAGAATTATTTTATCCACATTCATCTCACCTATTTCAACATCACTGAATTCTTCAATTGTTGATTTTACTTTTGCTTTTCCTTTAGCGGACTTCATGCGTCCAATAGTCAGGTGTGATGAGAATTTCTTATCCTTATCAAGGCCTAATTTGACAAATTCCTTATCAAGTTCATCATGGAGTTTTTTTACTGTTTCATCTTCTTCAAGACCCAGCCAGATTACTTTGATTCGGTTTGTGTTTGGAAAGGCTCCGCAACCTTTTATTTTAACATTGAAGTTGTCGAAATTATTTACAACTTCAGATATTCTTGATGAGAGTAAATCAATGCCTTCTGTATCTATATCTCCGAAAAATTTTAGTGTTAAGTGCAAATTTTCCAAATCTACATATTTGATATTTGCATCGATTGTTTTGAATTGCTTTATGATTTTATAGATTTTGGCTTTTAAATCTTCATCAATGTCAATAGCTAAAAATGCTCTTAGCTGACTCATTTTCAACACCTATTGTTCGATGATAGTCTCATCGATAGCGATTCCAAAATGACGTGCACTGCTTTCTATGTAAACCTTTACCTTATCTCCAGGTTTTACGTCAGCTACTGAAAGAGGTTCGTCGTTTGCATCAACTATTCTGATTGTTTCTGCATTTTGAAGTAATGTTCGTATGGTACGGCCTTCATATTCTGCTTCAAGAAGAATTAATGGCCTTCTCTCGATTTTACTTCTTCCGACATATGCAGTTCTTGTTTCACCTTCAGTATTTACAATCAGTACTTCATCACCTGCAACAAGTTCTGAGAGATATCTTGTTTTATTCCCCGGAACCATCACATATGCCTGTACAGGTCCTGCATTTACTCTGAATGGGCGTGAAGCTACATATTCGCTTTCAAGGGATTCTGAATGTACCAAAAACATGGATTTTGAATATGAACCTATAAGCATTCCTTCACCCGGCTTCATCATGTCAGTTGTATCTACACATACCCTGTCACCAGAGCCCAACGGTTTTACATTTGTTATTGTTGCTATTTTCAATTCATATTTTGCCTGTGATGCTTCAATAACTTCCTGAGCTATTTTTTTGGTTTTGTTAAAGTCATTGGCTTCAAAGATTACACCGTCAGTTCCATGTTCAAGGGTTTCAAGTGCGACTTTTGCACCGTCAACGTCACGTACTGCTGCAATGATTTCAACATCTTCCTTTTGAAGGTCTGCAATGATATTTTCAAGAGGAATAATTGTCCAGTCGGTTCCTACAAGAATAATATAATCTACAATTGAACCTAATTTAACTGCAAGCTGTTCATGTGCTTTGTCAGTAATTATTACATATGCACAAACGGTTTTTCCTTCGCTTTTGGCTTTTTTTGCATTTGCAATATCTGTTGAGTCGGAAAAATCCTCATTTAAATCAAGGACTCCATCACCTTCACCGTTAATGCCCACAAGGAATATGTCTGCATCGTCGGTGTTTGCAATGATTTTTACATTTCCCAATTTTCTGATGTTTTCAATATCATCCAAATCAAGCACATGGTCAATTCCTGATTCAAGTGCTGTTGTAATCATCTCTTTTTTATCATCCCAAATTTCGTCGGGAGTAGAAATCCATGCAAATTTATTTTGCATTAAATCACCTTATTTTAAGAATTCCAATGCTTCTTCAACTTCCAAATCGTGGTGGACAACTTCTGAAATTGCTCTTGTAATTTTACCAGGGTTTTCAGCCTGGAACAAATTACGTCCGAATGCTACTCCTGCACCACCAACTTCAAGAGATTCCTTAACCATATATAATAGGTCTTCGTCAGTGTCAACTTTAGGACCGCCTGCAATAACTACCGGCACGATTGCTCCTTCAACTACGTCTCTGAATGAGTCAGGGTCTCCAGTATAGTTTGTTTTTACTATATCTACACCTAATTCTGATCCTACACGTGCAGCATGTTTTACAAATTCAACATCGTGTTCGTTTTCCACTTTTTGGCCTCTAGGATACATCATTGCAAGAAGTGGCATTCCCCAGTAATCACAGGTTTCAGCGATTTTACCCAATTCCTGTAACATCTGACTTTCTGTATCACTTCCAAGGTTTACATGGATTGATACTGCATCCGCACCAAGCTGAATTGCTTTTTCTACACTGGTTACGGTTACCTTATCATTTGGGTCAGGTGCAAGGGAAGTACTTGCGGAAAGGTGTACAATAAGACCTATATCTTCCCCATATCCACGGTGTCCTTGTTTTACAATACCTTTGTGCATTAATATTGCATCTGCTCCGCCTTGAGAGATGCTTTCGACAGTTTCATCCATATCGATGATTCCAGGGATAGGACCGCTTGATACACCATGATCCATCGGTGCGATAACAGTTCTTCCAGTATTCCTATTTATGATTCTTTCTAGACGAATCTTTTTACCTATCATTATATAACCTCATTATTTATGAATTATATTTTTCTTGATTATGGTATATAATATTAATTGTACAAAAATATACCATTAAATTATTATATTTAAAAAAATATGCAAAATCAAATATAAATTTTTAAACAAATTTTATCAATGACCTATAGTATTGGTTAAAAACTTCTACAAATCAATACACTTAGTATAATTTAATTAAAAAAAAAATATTATTGACCTTCAGGAATAATCGAAAACTTTTCTATTTATCCAGTGACGGCGTCCAGAGGTCAAATTCTTTAATTTGCGGAGGGATGCCTGAATCGTGATAACTTTCAAGATAGCCTTCAGCGGTTTGATAATCTTCATCACTGCCGCTGGCGGAGTTGAAAAATTCCAAAATCCCCCTATTCCTGATTACAGTATGTTTTGGCTTAAAGGTACTTGACCAGATATAAAATACTTTAAAAACTGTGTCGGGATGATATCCACCGCCAAGATCTATAGCCAGCACATCACATTTCTGAATTATTTTAAATACTTCGGCAAGTACATCATGCAATCTGACATCACCTGAAATGAAAAGCACATCATCAAGATTATTCATTATTTCAACCGCTTCAGGAGAATTATCAACAGCAACTACCTTACATTGCTTTGAAAACAGTTTGGTTGTGCCTCCGACATGACAGCCCAATTCTATTACAGTATCATTCGGATTTATCAAATCTGTGAGATCTTTCCTATAATTTTTTATATCGTAACTAAGTTTAATCATAAGTTATCCCAATATTGTTGAGTTTATCTATATGTAAGTTTTCAATATTTAGACTTTTGAATGCATCTTCATCATACGCAAATGCAAATGCTGTATTTCCCAACATTGCCATGGAACTACCTAAAATATCACTCGAAGAATTAAAATAATCAACTAGTTTTTTCACATCATCTGACATCAGGTTTATCTCATGTGAAAATCTATTTGAAAAAGCCAAAAAGTTCTCCAAAGTAGGTTCATCTTCAAACAATTCCAGATATTTTGAACCTGAACTGGAAATTATATTGTGATAACGGGAATTCCGGATAATTTCTGATGTTTCTATCCCGCCAAAAGTTTTCCATGCTATATATACATCATGATTAAATGATTTAATCTCACCAATTCCCGGAGCACCAGGCTTTGTTCTTAAAACCAGCCCATTTCCTGTTTGAGCTATTACATCTCCTAAACCTGCACCCAAATTCACTTCAGCCATATGTGCAATCTGACCACATAACTCTTTAGAATATCCCAGATTGAGAAATTCATTAATGGCCAATGTTAAACTTAATGCAGATGCTGCAGATGTTCCAAAGCCTGCACCAATCGGAAGCTGTATGTCCTGTGTGATTTTAAAGGCATCATCAATCTCAAGGATGTTTAAAACTTCTTTGATTACTGTTTCATCACCCTGATTAACATCAAAAGTCAACTTGTCTGCAGGAGATATTGTAGTCCTAACACCCTGAGAGAGCAAAAACCCTGCTCCACAAGACCCATTCTTTAAACGCACTTCATGGTTTTCAATATTGAAAAATCCTGTAATGTGTCCAGGTACAAAAACTGATTTATTCATAATTAACATTATTGTCTTTTCATTTAATTAAAACTTTTGACATATTTCATAAGCTTTTTTATGGTCTTATTAATCATTATCAGCATCACCAATGAAATTTACACCTGCAACATCCAAAGGTCCTATATATACAAGTTCAGTATGTTGATGAATGTCGGGGTTCAGTAAGTTTAATGCAGGACTCATAGGTATCATCATCAGAAATACATGGATAAATATCTTATGCACTCAAGTTGAATTTTTTATCGTTTCGCCCAAAATATAAATATATTGCCTTTTATCTAGGATTCGCTTTAAAAGCTAAAATTAATTAAGAAATATATTTAAAATTAACTAAAAATAGTTTTAGAAATAATATTTTAAAAAAATAGTTGAAACTTTAATATAACTAAAAAAAGAAAAAATAGGAGTTTTAATAAAACTCCTTAAAAGTGTTTATTTTTGTTTTCTTCTTATTAATGGAATAAACAACGCTAACAATAGCAATGCAATAGGATTACCAGTAGCATATTTATCCTGTTTAACGTGTTTAGGCACATGATGCTTATGAGGAACAGGATGTTTAGGAGTAGCATTTACAGGTACATTAGGTACAGTATCATTAACAACCCTAGTAGTATTAGTACTGTTAACGGTATCGTTAGTAATATTGTTACCGGCAATCACACTATTAACCTTGAATCCAACACTTGTAGTATTGAAAACAACAATGAAACTAGCAGACTCGCCAACACCTAAAGTTTTACCATAAACAAACTTGCCATCTCCAACATATGTCCAGTCATTATTAGGAAGCATATGATCTAATACAAGACCTTCAGAATACTTACTATCAATCACATAAACACCAGTCAAGTTACAATCACCTGTGTTTTTAACAACAATTCTAAATGAAACTTGCTGACCAACTCTGACTTTTTTGTCAAGAGTAATCTTTCGAACACTCATATCAGGATGATATTCAGGTTCAATCAGGATTGTGAAATTACCTTCAGTCTTTGTGAAATTGACTGTACGGTTACCATCAACCACACCAATAGTATAGTTAATTTGCTTACCATCTTTATAAACAGGTAAATTATCGAAAATAAATCTGGAAATATTACTTGGATATAAAGTAACATTAGCAACTTTTACACCATCAGCATAAATAATAACCTCAACAGGCTTTTCATCATTATTGTTTCCATCTCCCCAAACTTTAGTAATATTAACAACAGTTATTAAAGGAACATGGACATTATTAACAATGAAACTATACGCTGAAACATTAGACACACTAGAAGTGTAATTAGCAACACTAATCTCTTCAACGGAATACTTAATCAACTCACCTTCATCATAAACAGGCAAGTTTTCAAAAGTATAATTCCATCCATTAGAATCATCTAAAACAGCAGTAGCAACAACATCACCGTCAGCAATCAAGACAACACTAACACCAACAGGTCTAACACCATCTTGATTGTTAGCATCATTCCAAACCTTAATCACATCAACAGATGTAACAACAGGAACATGAGTATTAGTAACAGTGAAACTGTATGTCGCATTATTAGACACAACAGAAGTGTAATTAGCAACATCAACTTCATCAATAGTATAATTGATTAAGTTACCATTACTGTAAACAGGTAAGTTTTCAAAAGTATGTTTCCAAGCATTAGAATCATCTAAAGTAACAGTACCAACAACATCACCGTCAGCAATCAAGACAACACTAACACCAACAGGTCTAACACCATCTTTTGTTAATATCATTCCAAACCTTAATCACATCAACAGATGTAACAACAGGAACATGAGTATTAGTAACAGTGAAACTATATGCTGAATCATTAGAAATTACAACAGAATAATTAGCAACATCTAACTCCTCAATAGAATACTTAATCACAGTACCATTACTGAAAACAGGTAAGTTTTCAAAAGTATGTTTCCAAGCATTAGAATCATCTAAAGTAACAGTACCAACAACATTTCCATTACCACTCAAAACAACAGTAACACCAGCAGGTCTAACACCATCTTGGTTGTTAATATCATTCCAAACCTTAATCACATCAACAGATGTAACAACAGGAACATGAGTATTAGTAACAGTGAAACTATATGCTGAATCATTAGAAATT